>JADHOF010000144.1 GCA_016779125.1 Verrucomicrobiia bacterium
GTGTACGGCTCCGAAATGCGCATCAAGGATGTCGCGACCATCACCGTGCCGGAACCGCGATGCCTTGTGGTGACCCCCTGGGACATCGGCTCCTTGTCCGCGGTTGAGAAGGGGATTCAAAGGGCGAACATCGGCCTGAATCCCGCCGTACAGGGCAAGCTGATTCGGCTGGCGATCCCGGATCTCAGCACGGAGCAACGCGAAAAATTCGTCAAGGCGGTGAAGGGCATGGCGGAACAGGGCCGGATCGCGGTCCGGCAGGTTCGTCGGGACGCGATGGAATCGATCAAGAAGGAGGCGAAGGAAGATCGGGTTTCAGAGGACGAGGAGAAGGAAGCCGAAGGTGAAGTCCAGAAGCTCACCGACAAATTCATCAAGATCATCGACGAGCACACGGCCTCAAAGGAAGAGGAGATCATGAAGGTCTGAGCAGGCCGCGCAGAAAGCTTTGACCAGGCCCGATCCGGACGGATCGGGCCTTTTTCTTGGAAATCAGTCTGGCGGGATGAGGCACGGATGTTAGCTTCGCGCGACCAAAACATGGAAATCACGGAAATCGAGATCAAGACGCCGAAGGAAGTGTTCGAGGAGAAAATCCGCGAACTTTGCCACGCCATCACGGACCACAAGGAATTCAAGGAGATGTGCTCGAACATCGACGGCTTCATGTCCGACGAGAAGGCCAAGTTCGAGTTTCAGATGTTGAACGAGATGGGGGCGTTGCTGCAGCAGAAGCAGGAAATGGGCGGCGAGGTCACGGAGGAGGAGGCGGGGCGTTTCGAGTCTTTGCGGGACAGCTTCACCGCCAACGAGGCCGCGATGAAATTTGTCGCGACCCAGGAGAAGGTGCAGAAGATGCAGGAGCACATACTCCGCCACGTGCAAAAGACCTTCGAGCTGGGGCGGGTGCCGTCGAGCGAGGAGATGGAAGAGGGGACCTGCTGCGACTGCACCTGCGGATTCGAGGAATCCGAAGGCGGCAGTTGCGCCTTGTGACCCGTCACTCGGGACGTTTCATTCGAAACGTCCCATGGTCGATCGAGCAATCGTAGGTGGAGAAGAAGGCTTCCGGCGAGGCGTTGCCCGTGTAGCTGTAAACGCCGCCGTATGCCTTCCCTAGATCGGCGGAACCCGAGAAGGTGAAATTGGTGCCGCTCTTCGCCACCCGCAGGTTGACGGCCTGGCCGAATGTCAGCACGCGCATGTAGGTGGCGTGGAATCGGGCGTAATACTCATCGTCGTTGAGACGCGTCACGATGGCTCGCAATCGTCCGGTGTGGCCGTTGTGTCCACTGAGCCAGGTCCCGTCCCAAGCGCCTTCGATTCCTTCGACGGCCCGCGGGGCTGCCGCACTGGCCTTCCATTCGCGGTTGAAGGACGAGCAGCCGCTGGTCGCGAGCAGGAGACCCAGGATACAGAGAGGGAAAAGCTTGGCCGTTTTCATTCGGGTGGCCGCGATGATTTGTCACGGTCGCCCGCGGATCAATCACGGATTCAAAAGCGTCCGTTCAACGAAAGGCCCGCCGCGTGCAGGTCGAAGAGGTTGTGGCGTTCGAAACGATAGCTTGGAACGATGGCCCAACGTTCGTTGATCCCCAGCCGAAGCTCGATGCCGGTGCTCTGGAAGTTTCGCTCGCCGATAAGGTTCTGGATGAGTGCCGAGGCGTTTTCATCCCCGATCGCATAGTGGATCTTCACCTGCGAATTGGACGCGACCAAATACGCGAGATCGAAGTAGGCGGACAGGCCCGTGTCACTCGCGCGGCCGTTGGGAACACTATGGGTGACGTAGAGCCGCGCGGTGGATTTCAGCTTGGGATGCCATTGCCAGGACGCCTCCGGGATGAACTGGTGCACGGGCTCGTCGGTGAAACGGAGGTGGCGATACTCGAAGCGGAGGCCGAGGCGTTTTGTCGCCTGATAGCCGGCCTCGATTCCGAGACGCCAATGGGGAATGAAATGTCCGAAGAGGGCACCGCCGAGGTTTCCGCCGACGGTCCAGCGATTTCCCAAGGGTTGAAGAACCCCCGACTGCAACTGCTGGGCGTTGGCTCCAAAGCGCTCGAAATGCCGGTAGTCGAAGGTGAACGTTCGGCCGCCCTCGCGTCGCCAGAAGCCGGCAAGGAAGGCTTCGTGCCAGTCGGGGAAGGTGCCGCCCAAGATGGTGGACGCCTTGAGGCTGGAATACTCATAGCCTGCGGTGAGGTTGACGCTGGAAGGAATCCGGATGTCGAGTCGGCGGTGCAATTCGCGCCCGGCCGCCGCGTTCAGGGCCGGGGAATCTGTCTTGGGCAGCTCGGTTGCAATGTTCCGGTTTTGCAAAAGCAGTGCCACCTCGGCGTTGACGTCCGGTGCCATCGGGTCGAGCAGGGCGCGCAGCGCGGGCTCGTTCACGGAACGACCTTCGCTGGCGGCTCGTCGTTCCGCGAGGAGGCTCACCCATGGGTCTTGAGGCTGAGCTTGTCGATAGTGGGCGAGTTCGCTCTGGAAGCGGGTTGTGTCCTTGCTTTGGGATGCCAGCTTCAGGCGTTCGCGAAAAACCTCCGCCGAAGCCGGCGCGATCGTCAGCGCCGTGTCCAGTGCCTGCCACGCCCGCTCCTCGTCTCCCTGAAGCCGCGACATCTCCGCCACACCGATCCATCCGTTCAGCGATTCGGGATTGTTTTGGATGGCGGATTGGAAGGAATTGAGCGCGTCGGCGTGACGACCCCGCGTGCGGAGCACACGGGCGAGACCGAGGCGGGCTTCCTCGCGTTCCGGTTCGAGATTGATGGCCTGCTGGTAGTAGGCGGCGGCCTCCCGTTCAAAGCCGTGAAGAGCCAGAAGATCTCCGGCCGCAGTGTGGCTGTTGTAGAGCCTGCCGAAACGCGTTGCCAGGTCGGCGGCCAGGTTCGGAGTCTGCTTCTTGCCGCCGAGCTCGATGACTTGGCGGGCACGGTATTCTGCCTGCCGAACCTGGAGATCCACGTCGGTGGTTGGACGGTCCGCATAGGGAAGCCCGTCCTGCCGAAGACCGACCGAGGCCATCATGTCCGCGATCAGGAGGCCCAGTTCCGCGTCACGTCGGCCGGATTGCTGATCCAGCGCCAGCGCCTGCCGATGGGCCAGGGAAGCCTGGCCTTGCTTTGCCAGAACACGGAGAAAGGCGACCCGAGGGGCGATGTCGTCCGGCTTCGCGAGTGAAACCGCGTGGGCGAGCACGTTTTGGGCATTGCGCCAATCCCCCTGCCAGAAGAGGGCGCTGCCGTAACCGGTCAGGGCGTCCACGTGCTTCGGGTGTTCCCTCAGGATTGCGCGGTACCGACTGGCCGCAGTGTAGTGGCGGCTCAGCCAGCTCAGGTAGCGGGCCTCCTGGATCTTCAGCTGGACGTCCTGAGGTTGCTGCCGCTGCGCCGCGCGGTTTTCCGCCAGAGCGCCGGCGATTCTTCCAGGTTGGTTTGGCTGTGACGAAGCGCGCGGAACTGCGGCCGACGTCAAAGCGCTGCGGGGAGCGGGTTGTTTGTAGCCTGGCTCCGGAGGGGTGGACACCCAGACCGGGCCGTTCACCTGTGCGGACAGGTCGCTGAGCGGGACCAGTCTCGCCACCAGAGCGACGACGATGAACAAACGATTTGGCGACCGGGAGGGGCGGAGCATGAAAGCGGATCTGATTGCGGAACGGGAGGGACGCTAACAATGCCCGAAGGTGTCGCAAGCGAAATTCTGAAACAGCCCGGCGGCTGAAGGGGGGAGATGGCACTTGAGCTAATCTGGAGCGGGCACTAGTCTTGCTGCAACGACCGCAAGATCCTATGGCTCAACAAGGAATGTTCCTTTCGCAGAAGCAGGTCCAGACAATGGTTCTGGCTCCGCAGCTGCAGCAGTCGCTCGCAATGTTGCAGGCTCCGAACCTCGAGTTGAAGGCCTTGGTCGAGCAGGAATTGGAGCAGAATCCGGTGCTGGAGGAGGTGCCGATCGAGGAAATGCGGCAGGATGAGGAGGATCGTGACCGCCGGGACGAGTTTGATCCGACCGAGCCGCCTGCGGACCTGAACTTTGATCCCGCCACCGAGAAGGACAGCAACGAGCCGGTGGATGATTTTCAGGCGGAATTCGAGCGCCTGGTGGAGCTGGATCAGGAGTGGCGGGATCATTTTTCGCAGACGAACGTCGGTCAGCGCTCGTCGCCGGAGGATGAGGAGCGTCGGCAGTTCATGTTCGATTCGCTGGTGGCCGAAACCTCGCTGCAGGAGTTCTTGTTGGACCAGGTTCGGGAGACGGATCTGTCGCGTGAAAAGGCGGCCATCGCGGAAATGATCGTCGGCAACATTGACGAGCGCGGATATCTCACGACTTCCGTTGAGAGTCTGTCGATGTTCGCCGGTGGAAATCCGGGAATGGTTGATGAGATTCTACGGATCGTTCAGGGGTTTCATCCACCGGGCGTTGGCGCCCGGGATTTGCGTGAGTGCCTTCTGCTGCAATTGGAACGCGCCGAGCGTGAAACATCGCTGGAATACGTCATCATAGACCGGCACTTCGAACTGCTTTCCAGGCGGAAATTCCCGGAACTGGCCAACGCGTTGAATCGGGACGACATCGATGTGGTCGACGTGCAGAAGGCCGCCGAGCGGATCAGTCACATGGAGCCGCATCCTGGGCGGGTGTTTCTGCCGGAGACCCAGCAATACATTGTGCCCGAGATTTTCGTGAAGAAGATCGACGGTGACTGGTCCGTCACGCTCAACGACGAGCAGATTCCCCACCTCCGCATCAGCAACACCTACAAGGACATCATGTCCAACGGCAAGAGCAGCTCGGAGGATCGCGAATACATCCGGGAGAAGATACGGGCGGGCAAATTTCTCATCAAGAGCCTGCATCAACGGCAAAGCACGATCTCGAACATCGCCCATGAGATCCTGAAGCGGCAGATGGATTTTTTTGAGCATGGGACGAGCAAGCTGAAGCCCTTGACCATGGTGCAGGTGGCCGAGGTCGTGGGCGTGCACGAGACCACGGTCAGCCGGGCGGTGTCGGGCAAATACATGGAGACGCCGCACGGGGTGTTCGAGTTGAAGTATTTCTTCACCTCCGGATTCAAGGCGGACGACGGCTCCGACGTTTCCAACACGAGCATCAAGGACATGATCGCCGATCTGGTGGGAGAGGAGGACACCCGCAAGCCCCTTTCCGACGACGCGATCGTCAAGCTCCTCGTGGGGAAAGGTGTCAAGATCGCGCGGCGCACCGTGGCCAAGTATCGCGGCGAGCTGAACATCCTGCCCTCCAATCTTCGACGCACCTACTAAACCTCCGCCAAATCACACGATGATGTCATCCGCCGATTACACCCGCCAGTTGTCCGCAATGGCGGAAAACGAAATTGCCGAGCTGCGCCGCAAGCACGGGGTAGAGCTCGATTTCACCCCCTCGAGTCTGGGCACGCTCGACTGCATTTTGACGGAGAACGCCGCAGGGGTTTCGGACGGGGAAAGGACCGCGCTGGCTGTTTACGTCGGAGAAATCATCCGGCGTTCGCTTGGTGCGGAATGGTCCGAGGATGAACGGTTCGGGGTTCACCTTCGCGAAGTCGGGGGCGTCAATCTCATGGCCCAGCCCATCAACTGGGTGAATCGACGATGCGAGCGGGGGGCGAAGGATTCATTGGCCGCAAAATTCGCCCTGTTGCTGGAACGTCTCGATGGGGATTCCAAACCCGAAGAGGCCGCCGTTTCGTTCACGGGGCGTCCGCAAAACGCCGAGCCCCGCATGGAGGAAATCGTGGTGCGCGCCCCTGCGATCATGTTTTACCTGATCGCCGCTGCGGACGGATGCGTGGACGCCGACGAGTCGGATCAGTTTTGCGATCTGCTGGCCGGTTACATGGACATCCCCTCGAAGTTGCTCCAGCGTGCCATCGTGGAGATGTTGCCGCGTTTGAATCAGTATTTCGCGTTTCTGGCCTCGCCTGACTTTGATCGCGACGAGGCCTTGGCGGACCTTCGCGAAACGCTGGATCGCAAATATCCGGACGAGGCTCTGGCATTCAAGGAGGCTCTGATTCTGCTGGCCCGTCAGATCGCGGAAGCGTCCGGCGGTTTTCTGGGATTCGGCGAGTCCGTCAGCGATGAGGAGGAATCGGCCTTGAAAGATTTGGAGCAACGTCTGGGGCTGCACTGAAGTCCGGCAAACCGTTTTTCCCGAATGAAGATCACGCTGAACACGAGCACCATCAAGCCACAGTCGCTGATGAAGAAGATCGATCTCGCCGCCAAGGCGGGATTTGACGGCATCGAACTCTGGTTGAACGACGTCTACGAATACGTCGGGCACGGAGGCGAGGTGGCCGACGTGGAGAAGGCGCTCGAAGACAAGGGGCTTTTCGTGCCGTGCATGATCGCGATGCGGGGTTGGGGTGAGGCCGAGGGCTTCGAATACAACATCATGCTCGATGAGGCCAAGCGGCGCATGGAATTGGCCGCCCGGCTGAAATCGCCTTACATCGTCGCTACTCCTCCTTTCATCGACACCGACATCCGGCAGATTTCCCGTCGCTATCGTGACCTGCTGCGCATCGGCAAGGAAATCGGCGTGAAGCCGACGATGGAGTACATCAGCTTTTTCAAATCAGTGTGGCGGCTGCGGCAGGCTTGGCAGATTGTGCTGGAGGCCGAGGACGAGGACGCGACCATCATCCTCGACGCTTTTCACACATGGAACAGCGCGTCGTCGATCGACGAGTACCGATCCATCCCGGTCGAGCGCATCAGTCACTTCCATATCGACGACGCCCATCCCTCGCGACCGCAGATGCAGCAGATTGACCCGGACCGCCAAATGGTGGGCGACGGGCCGATCGATCTGAAGGCCGAGTTGGCCCTGCTAAAGGAGATGGGCTACGACGGCTGCGTCAGTCTGGAGCTGTTCAACCAGGAATTGTGGAAACAGGATCCATTGGACGTGCTTAAACGGGGGCTGGATCGGATCCAATCGATCCTGCCCGACTGAGGCGCGTCAGACCTCCCAGCCTTTTCGGTAGTTCTTTCCGACGAGGTGACTCACGTCCATGTTCCCGGCGTTGAGTGTCGCGGCGTCCCAGACGACTTTTCGCTGGGTGCGGATGGCTAGGTTTCCCAACAGCACCATTTCAGAAAAAGGTCCCGCGTAGTCGAAGGTCGCCGCGTCGGCGGTCGGTTTACCAAGGATGGCATTGACGAAATCCTCGTAGTGCCCCGGGGAACGTTCGATCGAGGGGGCGGGTTTTGGAAATCGTTTCACCTTCGAGTCCGGTGTGAATTGGATGTCCTCGCCGAAGGTGCCGCAGGTCATCTTGCCCACGTCGCCGATGAACAGAGATCCATTGGAGGCAACGTTCCCACCCTTCGCGATGCCTAGCAATTCGTCGGAAGGGCGTCTCCCGCCGTCATACCAGACAAGCTTCACCGCCGGCATTCCGTCTCGCGCCGGAAACTCGTAGGTTACGACGGACCAGTTTGGGGCGCTCTCACGCGTCATGTCGCCGGACTCCGCCTCGACGCTTGAGGGATCGCCTAGCTTGAGAGCCCAACGCGCGGGATCCATGAGATGACAGCCCATGTCACCCAGGGCACCGGTGCCGAAATCCCACCAGCCGCGCCAATTCCACGGATGGTAGGCGCCGCGGTTGCGATGATTGTCGCCGCGCGGGCCGACGTAAGGACGCCACGGAGCCGGGCCGAGAAAGCCTTCCCAGTCCAGATGGTCGGGGATCGGGTCCTCGCCTTCGGGGCGGGTCAATCCCTGTTTCCAAAGCGGGCGATCCGTCCAGATATGGCATTCGCGAACGGGACCGATCGCCCCCGCCCAGATGTATTCACAAAGCTCGCGGATTGGGTCGCCGGAGTGTCCTTGGTTTCCCATGAGCGTCACAACGCCTTGCTCGCGGGCGATGTTCGCGAGAATCCTGGATTCGCCGATCGTGTGTGTGAGCGGCTTCTGTACGAACGCCGCCATGCCTTTCCGCATCGCCCGGGCCGCGGCGGGCGCGTGGTGATGATCCGGTGTGCTGACCGTGACGCCCTCGACCTTGCCGGCCATCTCCTCGATCATCTCCCGGTAGTCTGAGAACAGCCTGGCTTGCGGGTAGAGCTTCTTCGCGGCCTGAAGGCGTTGGCCGTCGATGTCACAAAGCGCGACGATCTCCGCCCCGGCCTTGGCGCATCCCGCGATATCCACCGCCCCCTTGCCGCCCGCGCCGATACCCGCCAGGCGCACCTTGCCGGCCGTCGACTTGAGTCGGACGATCTTGCGCGGAGCCGGCGTCTGACAGGCCGTGAGCAGTCCTGCGGAGGCGGCTGCCGCAGTTCCGAGAAATTGCCGGCGGGACGGATTTTTTGCTGCGGGCAGGGGTGGAAGAAAATAGGTCCGGGACATGCGGATTGGCTACCTGTCCACAGGAAGGAACTCAAGCCAATTACCGTGGCAGCGGAAGCCGCGCGCCTACTTCTCGATCCGGTAGAGGTGCGTCTTCGTGCGAAGGAAGATCGCGTTTTCGGAGATCGCGGGGGAAGCCATGCAACCGGATTCCAAGGCGTTCGTCGCGAGCAGTTTGAATTCGCGGTCAGCCGCGAACACGTAGGTGTTGCCTTCCTCGTTCGAAATGTAGATCCGTCCGTCGGCGAGCAGCGGGGATGCAGAAAAATTTCCGGCGCGTTGGGCAAGGCGTTCCTGCCAGACAAGTTTGCCTGAAACCGCTTCATAGCAGCTGGCGATGCCCCCGTCGTCGACCATGAACAGCAGGTCGTTGACCATCAGCAGAGACGGCTTCTTGGGGATGCTTCGCTTTTCGTGCCAGGCGAGATCCTTGGCGGCCAGGGCACCGCTCCGATCCGCGCGGACCACGATCAGTTCCCCCTTGCCGAATCCCGTCGGGAAATAGGCGAGTCCGTGGGCCAGAAGGGGGCGGGTGCTGGCAGAGTGCTGGTCCGGGTGGTCCACACGCCAAAGCTCCCTGCCGTCGCGCGGATCGTAGGCGTAGTGAGCCTTGGCTCCGCTGCTCAGGAGGATCGGTTTTCCGTCGAGCTCGCCGATGTGCGGCGTCGAGAAGGCTTTGCGCATGTCCCCGTCGCGATACGGTTTTCCCTCCGGTGTGAGGTCCTGATAATCGACGGAACGATGCGTCTGCCAGACGGTTTTGCCCGTCCGCTTGTCCAATGCGATGACGTACTGCGTGTCGGCTCCGTCATGATTCATGATCAAGAGGTTTTCGAAGAGGATCGGCGAGGAGCCCGCGCCCCGAAAGTGATCGCAGACGAGATCGCGTCGCTCCCAGAGAATCTTGAATGTCTTCGCGTCCAGGCAGGCCGTCGCAGGGGAACCCCACGTGACATAGACACGCCCGTTTTCAGCGGCGGGAGTGGGGGAGGCGTAGGAGTTGAAACGATGGGCGAATTGAGGCGTTTCGACGTCGTAGAGCTTTTTGTCAAAGAGCGTCCTGCCCGTGGCCTTGTCGACAACGATCAGCGAAAGCTCTTTGCCGTCCTCGGTCGCCGAAGTCATCCAGACCTGCGAGCCCAGAATCACGGGAGAACTCCACGCCCGGCCGTGCACGGCGACCTTCCATTTGATCCCGTCGGACTCACTCCACTCCAAGGGAAGGTTTTTTGCGTTGCAGTGTCCATTGCCCGCCGGACCCCGGAACTGCGGCCAATCCGGGGCGGCACCGGCGGTGGACAGGAGGGCGAGGGAAAAAAGCAGGGAGATGGCGGGGCGCATAAGATGGGTCGTGGATCGGGCTTCGTTTTATGGACGGCGGGAGGAGGATTCAATTCGAAAGTCGAAGACGGTGGGAACCGGGATGCCGGATATTTTGACCACGGATGTCGCAGATATTCGCCGATGAATTTCAAGGCGACCGAATCAGTGTCCATCTGTGGCAGCTGCGCTTGCACAAACTACACGCGGCAAATGGTACGGGGCATGGCTGTTGGAAAAGAAGAGGCCGCGCGCGCTCGGTTGCGGCGCATGAACGAGGCGGAATCCTTGTGAAGGCCTCATTCGTCGAAGGAAGACCGAATCGCGTTACGGTAACAAAGGCAGACCGAGCTGTTTCAGAAATTTGTTGTGCGTTGTCGTCGCCGTACGCACGGCCGTGTCGATCTCCACCAATTCACGATGCGTCTTATCGAGATCGATTTCCGCCTCCGCCACGGCCGTGCTGATGTAGCGGGAGATGTTCAGGTTGAAGTCGTTCTTCTCGATTTCCGGCATCTCTACCCGGCGGGCATAACGGTCGATCTTTTTCGGACGCTGTTGGTAGGTATCGATGATCTTTGCGATGTGCTCCTCGCTCAGTTGGTTCTGGCGTTTGCCTTTCACGAAGTGCTCGGCGGCGTTGATGAAGAGCACGTCGTCCGGCTTCTTGCACTTCTTGAGTACGAGGATGCAGACCGGGATGCCGGTGGAGTAGAAGAGGTTGGCGGGCAGGCCGATGACGGTGTCGATGTGGCCGTCCTTGAGCAGCTTGGTGCGGATGCGTTCCTCGGCACCGCCACGGAAGAGCACGCCATGCGGCAGGATGATCGCCATCACGCCTTCGTCTTTGAGGAAGTGGAAGCCGTGCAGCAGGAAGGCGAAGTCGGCGGCGGACTTGGGGGCGAGGCCGTGGCTTTTGAAGCGCACGTCGTCGGCCAGCGCGTCGGTGGGTTCCCAGCGGTAGCTGAAGGGTGGGTTGGCGACGATGGCGTCGAAGCTGGGCTTCTTGGCCGGGTTCTGCTCGCGCATCCTATCCCACTCGTTGAGCAGGGTGTCGCCGTGGAAGATTTCGAACTCCGTGTCCTTGACCCCGTGCAGCAGCATGTTCATGCGGGCGAGGTTGTAGGTGGTGATATTCTTCTCCTGGCCGAAGATTTTGCCGATGGTGCCGCCGGCCTTGGTCACCTTCTTGCGCACGTTGAG
>JADHOF010000145.1 GCA_016779125.1 Verrucomicrobiia bacterium
ACCCGGCGAAAACGGCACGATCACCTTCACCGGCTTGGTCGGAAAGCTTCCCGCGCGCCCGTGAAAGGCGAGCGTCAACGCGACCAGCGTGAACCATCGGAGAAACACCGGCACAGACTGCGGAACATTCGTTTTCTCGCCAGTCAAAAACCCGCCGACCAGACCTTTTCCGCCGCCCCTCGCCTTAGTGATTGGCGCGCCAGACGGACCCGGCTACCAATGGCCGCGATTCGTCCCATCCAATGAAACCAGTGGTCTCCGAAAACTTCCGCCCTTCCATTCCGCGCTTGGCTGCCACCGCGCTCGCGCTCGCGTTCGGCGCCTTCGCGTTTCCCGACGCGTCAGCCCAATCCCCGCCCTTGCGCGCGCTGCTCGTCGCGGGCGGTTGCTGTCACGACTACGCGGGACAGCACAAGGTGCTCTACACCGGCATCCAGGCGCGCGCCAACGTCCGCGTCGATGTCGTGTGGACGGACGACCGCTCGGTCGATCCGCCGCTGCCGCTGTACGAGGATCCCAATTGGGCCAAGGGCTACGACGTGATCATCCACGACGAATGCGCGGCGGGAAACAAGGACCTCAAGGTGATGAAGCACCTCCTCGACGCGCACCAGACCGTACCCGCCGTTCACCTGCACTGCGCCATGCACAGCTTCCGCAACGGCACGGACCAATGGTTCAAACACCTGGGCCTGCAATCGACCAGCCACGGCCCCCAGGAACCGATCAGGATCGCGTTCACGGACAAACAGCATCCCGTCACCGCCCCGTTCACGAATTGGACCACGATCCGCGAGGAACTCTACAACAACGTGAAGCTCTTCGACGCGCATCCGCTCGCGACCGGCACCCAGCGCGTGAAGGACAAGGATGTCCGCCACGTGGTCGTGTGGACCAACGAGAAACAAGGCGCGCGGAGCTTCAGCACGACGCTCGGCCACAACACCGAAACCGTCGCCGATCCGCGCTATCTCGATCTGATCACGCGCGGCCTGCTCTGGGCCTGCGGCAAGCTCGATGAGGACCACCTCCAACCCTACACGGGCGAGAACAAGGTCACCTTCGTCAAGGCCGCCCCGCCGGCGCCGAAGCCCGCTCCCGTGCCGCAGTCCGCCGGTCCCGCGCCAAAGGACGCCACCTTGGTCAAGGTCAGCGCGAGCAGTGAGGAATCCGGCAAGCACAACTACACCTGGCACGCCGTCGATGGAAAAAAGAACACCCGCTGGTGCGCGTCGAATCCCAAGGTGCCGCAATGGTTTCAGATTGAGTTCGAGAAACCGCAGAAACTCACGGGCGCCAAGATTGTCTGGGAAAGTGACAACAACGCCTACCGCCACAAGATCGAGGGATCCTCGAACGGCAAGGATTGGAAGGTGCTGCATGACGCGACCGCCAATGACAAGCGGGGCGACACTGAAAGCACCTTCTCAGCCGAAGACATCCGCTTCGTCCGTGTCACCGGCACAGGCACCAGCGGAGGGTGGATCAGCATTCGCGAAATCACGCTCACCGGCCCGACGATCAAATCGATTTTCCCAAGGCTCGACGACAAACAACGGGCCGCGGCCGCCAAGGCGAACGCCGAAGCCAACGATCCCCATGCCAAATCCGGCAACATTCCGCCACGAATCATCCGGCTCACCCCGGCCGAAGAAGCCGCGATTCTCAAAGACGTCAAGGTCCCCGAGGGATTTGAAGCCACGCTCTTCGCACCTGCCGCCACGGCGAACTACCCCGTCTACGTCGCCGCCGCGCCCAACGGCGACCTCTACGTTTCAAGTGACGGAAACGGCTCCCTCGGCCGCAATCCCGGCCGCGGTCGTGTGCTCCGCCTGCGGGACACGAACGGCGACGGTCGGGCCGATCAGGTCACGGAATTCGTCAAGGATGTCGATGCCCCGCGCGGCCTGATCTGGGATCACGACCGCCTCTACCTCCTGCACCCGCCGCACATCAGCGTCTACTTCGATCGGGACGGCGACGGCGTGGCTGAAGAGTCCAAGGTGCTCGTTCGCGGCATTGCCTTCGGCTTCGACAAGCGCCCGCCCGACCACACCACCAACGGCATCGAACTCGGTGCCGACGGCTGGATCTACATCGCCGGAGGCGATTTCGGATTCATGGACGCCTCCGGCACGGATGGACGTCATCTGCGACACCGCGCCGGAGGCGTCATCCGGTTTCGCCCGGACGGCACCGGCCTGGAAATCTTCGCCACCGGCACGCGCAACATCCTCGGCACCCCGATGAGTCCACTGCTCGACCTGTTCGCGCGCGACAACACGAACGACGGCGGCGGCTGGGATGTCCGCTTTCACCATTTCAGCGGCCTAGAAGATCACGGCTATCCGCGCCTCTACAAAAACTTTGGCGGTGAGCACATCCACCCGCTCGCGGACTACGGGGGCGGCTCCGGCTGCGGCTCGGTCTACATCCATGAACCCGGCTTTCCCGCCGCATGGAACAACGCCCCGTTCACCTGCGACTGGGGCCGCGCCGCACTCTTCCGGCATGCCGTGAAACGCCAGGGCGCAACCTTCGTCGAGACCGCCGAGCCGCAACCTTTCATCCGGGTTACCCGACCGACGGACGCCGACGTCGATGGCATGAGCCGGATCTACCAGGCCAGTTGGAAAGGCCCCGCCACCTTCAGCTGGGCCGGCCCCGATCACGGCTACATTGCCCGCATCACGCCGAAGGGATTCCAACCCGCTCCGCTTCCCGACTTCGAAAAACTCCCCGACGCCGCCCTGATCGCCCTGCTCGAATCCCCCAGCCAGGTCCGGGCCTTGGCGGCGCAACGGGCCTTGTTGCGCCGGGTCGAAGACGTGAACACGACAACAGCCCTGCTCGCCCTCGCCGGCAATCCGTCAAAGGAACTCCGCTCCCGCGTCGCCGCCCTCTACGCGGTCACCCAGCGAGGCACCGACAGCAGGGAAAGCGCCCGGATCATCAACCTCATCGCGCCCCTTGCCCGCGAAGCCGCGCTCTCCCCCTTCGTTTTGCGCGCGCTCGGCGACATGGGCATCGACCAGATCACCCGGGGAGAATCCGGCCCCGTGCCGCAAGGGATCCTCGTCGCCGGCCTTCGCAGCGACGACGCGCGCACCCGCCTCGAAGCCATCATCGCGGCCGCGCGCCAGCGGAATCTCGAAACCGCGTCCGCCATCGCGGCGAGCCTCGGTCACCAGGACGCCGTCATCGCCCACACCGCCTTCCAGGCACTCGCGCAAATGAACGCGGACAAGGCCTGTTTCGAGATATTGGACACGGCAGCCTCCACTGAAGCGCAGCGGATCGGAGCCGGCCACGCGCTCATGCGCATGCACCGCGCCGACGTCGTTGATCAGCTCATCGCCCGCCTGAGCACCCCCAACTCTCCCGCCTCACATCGTCCCATTCTCGCCGCCCTCTGCCGCCTCTATCACCGCGAAGCCGAATGGACGGGCGACAGCTGGGGAACCCGCCCCGACACCCGGGGACCGTATTACCAGCTGGAGAAATGGGAGCCGTCGGACAAGATCCTGGTCGCTCTCAAATCCGCCCTCGCCACCGCCGAGCCAAACGACGCCGCCGATCTGGTTCGGGAAATGAATCGCAACCGCATTCAGTCCGATGAGGCCCTCGCCCGCATCATCGATCTCGCCACCTCGGACGAAACCCACGTCACCGCCGCCGTCGCCCAGCTGGCCGGCTCGGACGAAATCCCAACCCAGGCGATCCCGCTCCTCCTCAAGGCCGCCCGCAATCCCACGGCAGGCCCGATGGTCCTCGCCCAGACAATCCAATGCCTCGCCCAAATCAATCAGCCGGAAGCCTTGCGCGCCTCGGTCACGGCCCTGGCCGCGTTGGAAAAGACGCGGGGCGAAAACAAGGCGCAGGAGGTCGGACGACGTGCGTTTCTGGAAAACCCAAAACTCGACAACCATCACGAAACCCTCGAAACGATCGCCTCCGAAAGCCCCGAATCAGACGCCGGACAATGGGCCCATGCCGGCCTGCTTGAACTGGCGTCACGCAAGAACAGCGGCCCGGAAGCCCGGGCGCACGCCGACCAGGCGATCGACCTCGCGTGGCAGAATCCCGCCCGCCGCGTCGTCCTGATGGAGATTGCCGCCGAGCTGCGCAACCATCACCTCGACGACCGCATCCGCGCGGCCATGAACGACTTCGATCCCGCCGTCGCCAAGGCCGCGCAGAACGCCGCCAAGCGCCTGAAGATCGAGCCCGCCGACGCCGACAAGACACCCAAGATCGGAACCCTAAAACCCGCCGACGCCCTCGCTCAGGTGGTCAAGATGAAGGGCGACCCCACCCTCGGCGAAGCCGTCTTCATCCGGGCCGCCTGCGTCACCTGCCACACCACCCGCCAGGACCTGCCGCAGAAAGGCCCCTACCTCGGCAACATCGCGAACACCTACCGACGTCCCGACCTGGCCGAGGCGATCCTGAATCCGAACAAGACCATCGCCCAAGGCTTTGCCACCCAGATCATCGTCACCCGGGACGACTTCGAATACACCGGTTTCGTCACCCGGGAAGCCGGCACCGAAGTCACCCTCCGCGACGTCACCGCCCGGGAACACCTCCTAAAAAAGGCCGACATCGCCCGGCGCGAAACCCTCCCGACCTCCATCATGCCCTCCGATCTGATGAACGCCTTCACGGTCAAGGAACTCGCCAGCCTGCTCGACTACCTCGAAGCCCTGTCAAAGAATTGACCGCCGTGGATAAACCCTCCCTCTTGCTGATCGGAGGCTGCAATGGCGCGGGCAAATCAACCCTCGCCCGCAAGCTTCTTCCGGAATACGGAATCATTCGCTTCCTGAACGCCGACGACATCGCGCGGGGATTGTCACCCTTCGATTCAAACGCGGCCGCACTCTCCGCCGGGCGCCTGCTCCTGAAGGAAGCGCGGGGACTGATCGCAGCCGGGACCAGTTTCGCGCTGGAGTCCACCTTGAGCGGCAGAGGACACGCGGCCCTGCTGATGGACGCGAAGAAG
Source organism: Verrucomicrobiia bacterium (assembly GCA_016779125.1). GTDB lineage: Bacteria > Verrucomicrobiota > Verrucomicrobiia > Limisphaerales > JAYPXF01. Next base: position 5,006 of record JADHOF010000145.1, read on the forward strand.
GCCGGCTTCAACATCGTCCTGCACCACGTGTTGATCGAATCGGAGGCACAGGCGATCGGACGGGTGCGCCTCCGCGTGAGCCTCGGCGGACACCACGTTCCCGTCGCCGACATCGAACGCCGATTCAAACGCGGCCGCCAGCTCATGCTCGATCTCTACCTCCCGCTTGCTGACGAGTGGAGCGTGTGGAACAATTCGTTCCCACCACCAAGGGAGATCGCGAATTCCAACAACTGCTCCCCGGAAAGATTAAGCGACATGCTCGAATCATCGAATCTGATGGAGACCGACGAAACCGCGCAGCCCGACATCGTCAGAAAGGGCCTCAAAGCCGGCCGCGAAGCCACCGAGGAAATGCTCGAATACTACCGCCGCATGGGCGTGAAGGTGACTCCGGAAATGACCCTCGCCGACGAGAACGAGGTCGTGAAGGTCCCGCGCGGCGTGCTTTGAGACCCGATTGCAACGGCTTTGAACCGGACCCGCATCGTCAGGGGGTTTTCAGCACCGCTTTGTGGACAAACAGATTCCGGTCGTATTCGCCGGCGGCAAACTTGTCGTTGGTGAAGGCGATCGCGATCTTTACCTCTCCTTTGGGCAGCTCGATCTCCACGTCGTAGTCATCCCGTTCGATCGATTTGAGTTTGACCGCTTTGCCCGCGTCTTTGCCATCCAGCGTCACCTTGAACTCGGCAAACCCGTCGTCAGCCTTGGAGCAGGAGGCGGTCACGGTGAGCCGATACTTGCCTGCCTGTGGCGCGTCAATCGTCCAGACCACCGCGCCATTGGAAAAGTATTCGATGGAAACCCCGTCGGAACCGATTCGAAAGTGGTTGCTCTCGCTCGCTGGAAACACACCCGCATAGGCGCGGAGTTCGATAGGCTCGGCGGCCATCAGGTTCATCGAAACAATCGAGCCGAGGGCAGCCAACAGGGCGGACAATTTGTTTTTCATAATACGATCCATTCACAATCAGGACGGACGCGGAACGCCGCAATCTTTTTCAAAATCCCCGTCGAGGCAAAGACAGCCGATACCAAATCCGGGCCGGCCCTGCCCCGAAAGGAATTGCATGCTTCCCGGCCGGGCTCGAATGTCCCACGCATCAAGCCAGCCAGTTTCGGCTCTGTATCCGAACCGTCACATGAAATCATTCCTGCCGCTCCTCACACTTCTGTCTGCCTTCAGCCCCGGCTTAGCCGCCACCCAACCAAACATCCTTTTTATTCTGGCGGACGATCTCGGATGGGCGGACACCTCGCTCTACGGTCACACCAAGTTCTACAAGACTCCGAACATTGAGCGCCTGGCGAAACGCGGAATGACCTTCACCCGCGCCTACACCGCCAGCCCGCTTTGTTCCCCAACACGATCCAGCATTCTCACAGGACTCAACCCCGCCCGTTCCGGCATCACCTCGCCGAACTGCCACCTGCCGCAGGTGATCCTCAAGGCGAGCACCGGCACCAAAGGCGCGCCGAACAAGAAGTCCATCGGCCCGACTTCCGTATCACGACTTGATACGAAACACCGCACGCTGGCTGAAGCCCTTCGCGACGCGGGCTACGCGACCGGACATTTCGGCAAATGGCATCTCGGCAAGACGCCCTATTCACCGCTTGAACACGGATTCGACGTGGACGTGCCCCACTGGCCCGGCCCCGGCCCGGCCGGAAGTTATGTCGCGCCCTGGAAGTTCCCGGATTTCGACCCGGACACACCCGACGAGCATATCGAGGATCGCATGGCAAAGGAGGCTGTGAGCTTCCTCGAACAACACCGCGACAAACCCTTTTTCCTGAACTACTGGATGTTCAGCGTCCACGCGCCCTTCGACGCCAAGAAGAGTCTGATCGACAAGTATCGGCAAAGCGCGGACCCCAAGGATCCGCAACGCAGCCCGACTTACGCCGCGATGGTCGAAAGCATGGACGACGCGGTCGGAACGTTGATGGACACACTGGATCGTCTCGGTCTCACGGAGAACACGATCGTGATCTTCTTCTCCGACAACGGGGGCAACATGTACAACGAGGTCGACGGCACCACGCCCACCAGCAACGCGCCGCTGCGCGGCGGCAAGGCGTCCATGTACGAGGGCGGCATCCGCGTTCCCATGGTCGTCAGCTGGCCCGGCCACGTGAAGCCGGGAACGCGTAGCGACTCGCGGATTCACAGCGACGACTTCCACCCCACGCTGCTCGATCTGCTGAACCTCGAAGCCGCGGACGGCCAGTTGTTCGACGGAGTCAGCTTCCTGCCCGCGCTGGCGGGCCGGCCGCATGATCGCGGTCCGTCTTTCACCTACTTCCCTCACGACCCTCCCGTGCCCGACTGGATTCCACCCTCCGTTTCCGTGCATGACGGCGACTGGAAACTGATCCGCATCTTTCACGGCGGCGAGGCGGGTGCCCATCGCTGGAAACTCTTCAACCTCGCGAGCGACATCGGCGAGCAAAACGATCTGGCCACGAGGCAACCCGGCCGGGTGAAACAGATGGATGCCTTGATCGAGGCATTCCTGAATCGAACCGGAGCCGTCCGCCCCGTCGCGAATCCGAAATTCAATCCCGCACTCCACCGGCCGGAGCAGGAAGGCGTTGGCAAGATCCGCAGCAAGCCGAATCAGGAAGCGAAAAAGCCCTCGACGAAAACAGAAGAGTTTCCCGGCCTGGAAGGATGGAAGGCGCGCCACACAAAATACTCGGTCAAGAACGGCATCGTCAGGCTGACATCCGACGAGACCGCCCCTTATCTCGGCGTCGCCCCGGGAGTCACGGGCCCGACGACGGCGGTTCTCCGCGTTCGCGGGGCGGAGGGCGGCGACGGGCAAATCCGCTTCCACCCGCCCGGTGCGGCGGTCAGGTCCATCCCCTTCAAAATAGAACCCGGTGATTGGCGCGACATCAGCATCGACATCGAAACAAAAGGCCCGCTCGGCATCTTCCAAATTCACGTGCCGGCCAAACTCGCACCGGTCGAGATTGATCACGTTGAACTTCGCTCCGCGAACGGCAAGACGCGTCGCTGGGATTTCTGAACATTTCGAAACGAACGACCATCATGTCCTCTCTCACAAAATACACCCACCCACGCGACGAAATCATGCGGACGATGGAGCGCATCTATCGATATCGCATGACCACGACCTCGGGCGGCAACCTGTCCATCCTCGACGACGCCGGCGACATCTGGATCACGCCGGCCCGCGTCGACAAGGGCAACCTGACCCGCGACGACATCGTCCGTGTGAGCCCCGACGGCTCCGTGGACGGCCCCCATCCGCCCTCGTCCGAATTCCCGTTTCATCGTGCCATCTACGATTCCCGTCCCGACATCCGCGCCATCGTCCACGCCCATCCCGTCGCGCTCGTCGCCTTCAGCATCTGCCGGCAGATCCCCGACACCCGACTCTTTCACCAGGCCCACAGCGTTTGCGGCCGGACCGGTTTTGCCCCGTACGCCCTGCCCGGCAGCAAACAGCTCGGTGCCAACATCGCCGACAGTTTTCGCGAAGGTTGCGACAGCGTGATCCTTGAAAACCACGGCGTGGTCGTCGGCGGCGATTCGCTGTCCCGCGCGTTCCAACGCTTCGAGGCCTTCGAGTTCGCGGCCAAGACCATCATCAAAGGCCGGCAGCTCGGCGCGATCCGCTATCTGTCCGACGAGGAACTGGAGACGGCCCACAAAAGAAGCGTCGCGCTGAAATCCGCCAAGGCGCCGAATCCCGCCGCCTCCGAGAACGAGCTGCGCCGGACACTCGGAAACTTCCTGCGCCGCGGATGCCGTCAACGCCTGCTCATCAGCACCGAAGGCAGTTTTTCAGCGCGGCTCGGTGACGATTCCTTTCTGATCACCCCGACGCAGCAGGACCGCGAAAGCATCGACATCGCCGACTTTGTTCGGATCGACGGTGAAAGCCGGGAACCCGGCAAGAAGGCCAGCCGCGCCGTGCTCGCCCATCAGGCGATCTACCGGAAGCATCCGGAAGTGCAGGCGATCGTCTTCGCCCATCCGGTGAACGCCACCGCCTTCAGCGTCACCAAAACGAACTTTGATGTTCGCACGATTCCGGAAAGTTATGTCTTCCTTCGCGACGTTCAGCGGGTGCCCTACGGAGTCCAATACCGGCACGACGGCTCGATCGCCGAGCACATCTCCCCCGCCACCCCGGCGGCGCTGCTGGAGAACGACGGCGTGCTGGTCACGGGCAGCGGCATCCTCGACGTCTTCGACCGGCTGGAAGTCCTCGAATCGACAGCGGAAGCCGTCATCAACGCCCGCGCCCTCGGCGACGTCGCCACCATGGAGGACGCGGCGATCGATGAACTGCGCAAGGCGTTCAAACTGCCGTAGGCTTCTACGTCACGGCACGCGGAGCCTTTACTTCCGCTTGAAGGCCGGCGCCCACTTGGCGTCGTAAAAGGCCCACAGGCCGCCTTTCGAATCCGCAGGCGGCACCTTGCTCCAGGAGTAGCCGTAGAGGTCGAAGCGCAGCGTGATGTTCATGAGATGGGGCAACGATCGCAACGGGCCGAGATTCAGCTTGTTCGAGCCGGGGAACGGCAGCGCGACGTATTCAAGATCCAGACAGTCCGCGAGCGGCGTGACATCCCGCACCAGCGCGCAACCCGTCAGATCCACCCGCTTCAAGGGCTGGTTGCGCAGCGGCTCGACCGACGAGACCGGGCAGGATCGCGCCTCCAACTCCTCCAGCAGCATTTGGGAGACGGGTCCGAGATCGGCCACGCGGGTGTGTGAGATATTGAGCGTCTTCAGCCGCAAACCCTGAATGGGCGACAAATCCGAAACGCCCATCCTTGCCAACGAAAGAGTTCTCAGATCCAACGCGCCCAACGGTTTCAGGTCCGCGACCGGATTGCCGTCCAGCACAAGTTCACGCAGCGGCATCTCCTTGAGAAACCCCAGATCCCGAATCCCCGCACCGCGCGCGTCCAACACCTCAAGGCGCAGACCGGACAGCTTCGAGGGGTCCACCCGGCCCACCCCGCCCACATACAATCGCCTCAACCGGGCCGACAGAACGGGCGAGAGATCCATCACACGGCTGCACCCGCCCAGATTCACCTCCTCGAGCGGCATCCCTTTCAAGGGAGACAAATCGGCCACGGCCGTGCCGGACAGGTCCAGTTGCCGGAGCGGCATTCCACGCAACGACTCGACGTCGCCGACCTTCGTCCCGCCGAGGCGAAGTTCCTTCAACTTCATCCCGTCAAGCGCCCGCAGATCCACGATCGGGCAACGGGTGAGCGTCAGTTTTTCAAGCGGCAATTTTTCAATACCGGTCAGGGACGACAGACCGGAGCCGGCCAGATTCAGCTCCCGCATCGGCATCCCCTTAAGAAACTCCAAGCCCACGAATCTTACGCCGGTGAGATCGAGCGACAAGCGCCCTCCGACATGCTTCAAGCGCGACGCCACCGCACGACTCGCGCCGGCCCTGACCATGGCAGCCCGCCACATCTCAACCTCGTCGGACACATCCTCGCGCAGTCCGGACATCACCTCGCCCAACGCCTCCGCCTCGGTATGCCGACCCTGCCTTTCCATCAATCGACGCAGGTCGGACAGTCCGGCGAGATAGCGTGAACGATCTCCGGTCCTGGCTTTCGCCAAGATCTTCGAAAGGTCGAGACTCGCTCTTGCGCCGGTCGCGTTCGCATCCAATCGCAACGCCTCCTCGTAAGCCCGGACGGCATCGGAAAAATTAAGAAGACTCTGGTGCAGATTTCCCTCGGCAACGTGAAATCCCACGCGCTCGGGCATGAG
>JADHOF010000146.1 GCA_016779125.1 Verrucomicrobiia bacterium
TCTGAATTCGACGCAGCGAGATCCGCCGAGTCCGCCGCAAAAATGGCCGAAAAGGAATCGGCGGAAGGCCAGCCTCAGCAGTTCAGCATGACGGAAAAAATCAAGGAGCTTGTGCGCCTTGCCCAGGAACAGGGGTATCTGACCTACAACGACATCAATGACGCCCTGCCGGACGAGATCGTGACGGCGGAGGATCTGGATGATGTCTATATCAAGCTTCGCAATCTTGAGATCGAAATCGTCGATCAGGCCGAGGTTGACCGCGTCAAGCAGCCTGAACCGGAGGAAGAGGAGGACAAATCCCGACTGGATATCCTGGATGATCCGGTTCGGATGTACCTCAAGCAGATGGGCCAGGTCCAGTTGCTGACCCGGGAGCAGGAAGTTGAGATTTCCAAGCGGATTGAGGACAACGAGAACGAGGTCAAACGCATCATTTACGGATTCGGATTCTCGGGCAAGGAGCACATCGCTCTTGCGGAGAAACTCATTTCGGAGCCTCCGAAAGAACGCTTTGACCGGGTGATCGTCGACAAGAAGATCGAGAGCCGGGACAATCACATCAAGTCCCTGAGACGCCTCGTGAAGGACGTTCGAAACGCCGACGGCGAGGTGGACAAGGCTTATGGCGCCGTGCGGAAGGCCGGCTCCGAAAAATCCCGGGTGACGGCGGAAACCAAGTTCAAGAAGCTCGACGTCAAGCTGCAGAAGTTTTTCCCGAAGTTTTACTACAAGCAGAAGGTCATCGAGGAAATGACCCTGGTTGCGGAAAACATTCACGACAAGATCCAGAGCGGTCTACGCGCTCTGCGTGATCTCGAAGCTCACAAGAAATCACCACAGGCGGCGATGATCATCGGGGCGGAAGAGCAGAAGATCGGCGCGCTTGAGGAGTTCGTTCGCATGCCTTACCTCCGCTTCGAGGAGGCGTTCCAAGAGCTTCAGCATTTTGCCGCCAAGGCGTTGCAGGCGAAGACCGAGATGGTGGAAGCCAATCTCCGGCTCGTGATCTCGATCGCGAAGAAATACACAAATCGCGGCCTTTCGTTTCTGGATCTCATCCAGGAAGGCAACATGGGGCTGATGAAAGCGGTCGAAAAATTCGAGTATCGTCGCGGATACAAGTTCTCGACCTACGCCACCTGGTGGATTCGTCAGGCGATCACACGCTCCATCGCGGATCAGGCCCGGACCATCCGCATTCCGGTGCACATGATCGAGACGATCAACAAGCTGATGCGCGTCCAGAAGCAGCTTGTGCAGGACTTCGGTCGTGAAGCCACGCCCGAGGAAATCGCGGACGAGATGCAGCTGCCGGTGGAGCGGGTGCGGGCGATCATGAAGATGGCCCAGCAGCCAATTTCTCTGCAATCGCCGGTGGGCGACAGCGAAGATACGAATTTCGGCGATTTCATCGAGGACAAGTCCGCTGAGAATCCTTCCGAAATGACCAGCTACAGCCTGTTGAAAGACAAGTTGGCCGACGTGCTCGAGAGTCTCACAGAGCGTGAGCGCAAGGTGTTGGAGCTTCGGTTTGGCTTGGTGGACGGCTACTCGCGCACGCTGGAAGAGGTTGGCAAGCAGTTCAAGGTGACGCGTGAACGAATCCGGCAGATCGAGGCCAAGGCCTTGCGCAAGATGCGGCATCCGACCCGCCTGCGGCAGTTGCACGGCTTTATCGACACGGAAGAACTTGGAATCAAGGGCGATCCGCTGGCAGCCGCGCTGAACGCCTCCGAGTGATTTGAGCCTTGTTTGCGGGCCGTCGTCCGGTTTCGGGCGGCGGCCTTTTTTATTCCGGCACCAACTCGATGCCGTTGGAGTGCACGGAGTAGGATTCGCCGGAGGGAAGGGCGACCAGAGAGCGTAGACCCGGGTGGGAGGTTTGCAGTGCCTGATGTCCTGCTTCGCCCAGCGTGAGGAGGGCCGTGGAAAGCGCGTCCGAATCGGCGGCGGAAGGCAGAACGACCGCTGCCAACAGCGCTCCCTGCACCGGCCAGCCGCTGCGTGGATCAATCACGTGGCCATACGTTCGTCCCTCGTGCCGGAATGATTTTCCCCAGACGGCGGAGACGGACAGGGACTCGCCGTCGGCCAAGGTGACATGGGACAAGATCCGCGCCGGGTTTTCAACCGATGGATCTTGAGCGGAGCCGGTTCCGTCTTCCGGACGAATGATCGCAATCTTCCAAGCCGCGTCGTCGGGAGGGGCTCCAATTGCGAAAGACGTGCTCGTGCCTCCGTGGATCAGCGCGCTGGTGACTCCCGCCTCCCTCAGCCATTCGGCGGCGATGTCCAAGGCGTATCCTTTGCCGATGGAGCCGAGGTCCAACATCACGCCGGGATTGCGAAAGCCGACCGTGCATGCGTCGCGGTCGAGGACGATTTGGTCCATTCCCACCTTCGCCTTCGCGTCGTCGATGTCTTGTGCTGACGGAAAGTGGCCGGTGCCGTTCGCCAGTCCCCAACAACGCATCAGAGGGGCGATCGTGATATCGAAGGCTCCCGACGCATCCCGGCTCAATTTCACGGCGCGTTCAAGCAATTGGAACAGCATGGGAGACACCCGAACGGCTGTTTCCGCAGCTCGATCATTGAGGAAGCGGATCTCGCTGCCGGACTGGCGGAAGCCAAGTTCCCGTTCCAGGCGCCGAATCTCCTCCATGGCCTCCTCGCCGGCCGCGCGGAGCGATCTCGGGTCGGATCCGTGGAGGATGAATTCGAAGCGGGTCGCCATCGCATGGCAGGCGATTCGGACCGTGTGTGGCTCCTTTGACATCGGGGTAAAAAAAACGGGTTCCGCCGGCGCGGAACCCGTTTGCGATGATGAAATGGATCAGGACTTCGGCAAGGTGCCGTAGGTCATCACGATTTCGCGGCCGGTACCGTCCGTGATCTTGCGGCTCTTCTCGTCGAAGAGGCACATGACGTTCATGCGCTCGGACATTTCAGCCATCGAGATGACGGTCTGGACGCGGATGGCGAGGTCGATGTTGCAGTTCGGCTCCTTGCCGGTGCGGATCGACGTGTACCAATCCGCGTGGTGGGCGTCCACGGTCTCATGGTCGAAGTTCTTGCTGGTGTATTCGTCGATCTCGTCGGCGAAGGGGCGGGTGGGCGTCAGTCGGACGCTGTTTCCAGCCATTTCGAGCGATGCTTCCTGGCCGCGGATCAATTCCTGTGAACCGACCTCGTTCACGGAGGAGCTGGAGATGTGCATGATAATGCCGCTCGGGAATTCCGCGATCAGCTGGGTGATTTCCGGCACGTCGCGAGGCGGCGTGTTCGGCGTGTTGCGATCTGTGTTGCAGGGGATGGAGCCGACGCAGGCGACGCGCTTTGGAAATTCGGGATTGCCGGTGGCGAGCATGTAGGGATGCAGCTTGTGCGGCATGAGATCGCCGAGCAGACCGCCGCAGTAAGGCTGGTATTTACGCCAACGGAAGTAGTGGTCCGCGTTGAAGGGGATCTTGTTGTGGATCGGGGCGATCCATTTCTTCCAGTCGATGTCCTCGGCGGTGGCCCAGGTCTTGATGTCGTAGTTCCATTCGCCCTTGGGATTGTTCCGCATGTAGGAACCTTGGAGCATGACGGGCTTGCCGATTTCACCGGCCTTGATGAGGCGCGCGGCCTCATGCCACTTGAGATCGGATCCGCCCTGCGCGCCGACCTGGAATTTTTTGCCCGTCTTCTTGACGGCGTCGTAGATCTCGAAGGCCTCGCCCAAGTAGCGGGTCATCGGCTTTTCGCAATAGACGTGCTTGCCGGCCTCCAAGGCGGCGATGGAACACTTGGTATGCCAGTGATCGACGGTGCCGACGAAGATGGCGTCGATGTCCTTTTCCTTCTCAAGCAGATCGCGGTAGTCCTTGTATCCTTTGACGTTCGCGTTCTGCCCGTCCTTCTTGACGATGTCCTTGTGCATGTCGATCCGGAAGGTCGACACGTCGCAGACGGCGACGGACTGGACGTTGTTGGCGACGCGGTTTTTCTGGGTGAGACGGACATGGCGTCCACCCTGTCCACCTACGCCGATGTGGCCGACGAGGATTCGTTCGTTGGCGCCCTGCACGTTGGCGGAAGGTGCCTGGCTTTGACCGTAGACGGGGGTCTTGATGAAACCGGTCGCGGCGGCCGCAGCGGCGACAGTGCCGGACTTCTTGATGAAGCTGCGGCGTGTGGATGAGCTGGATTTCGCGTTCTTATCTGTGTTCATGAGATTGTAAATGACGTGGGTTGCGAGTCGTGGAGCCTATTCCAACCACTAGGTCGGTCAAACAATTTTGACTTCGACGAACGGCTCGTCAGACGGATTCGGATTCAATCGCCGGATGCGGAAAAAAGGAGGGCAAGCCGTTCACGTGGCCGGAGGGGGCTGATTGTATTTGCCCGGTTCGATCTTGAGAACCTGAAGGGGAATGCGGGCGATGATTTTTTCGTCCAGCCGGATATCGATCGAATACTGCCCGAGGGAAGGAAACTGAAGTCCCTGAAGATTGAAGATGAGATTGTTGGAGGAGAAATACATGTTCTCCGCCAGCTTGATCTTGATCTGGGCCTCAATCTTCGGAAGCAGGTTTTTGCCGTCCTCGTCGATCATGGCCAGCTGGAGTGTGTGATCGCCCTCGTCCGTGTCTCGAAAGACGATTCGCAGCGCAACGGAGCAGTGCGGATGCACCGCCGGAACCTGCTGGACGAGCACGGTGTCGAAGGCTCCGAGCAGGCTTAGTTTTCCGTTATAGTCGGCCGCGGCGTCGCAGAGGCTGGCGATCTGTACATCCATGGCTGTGCAATAGCGGGTGGGGCTCGGTCGGACCAGCCAAATTTCGGCGGCGCGCCTATTGGCGCTGCGGCGCGACGTTGCCGTAGACCCACGGGCTTCCTTGACGGGCCGGGGGCGGTTTCGGCACGGGGCCGGGCTTGAGCAGTTTCGTCAACGCGATGCCTGCCTGGACCATCTGCGTGCCGGCGGTGATTTCGAGATTGCTGTAGGAGGTCAGCCGCGTTTCATAGCCGCCGCCGGCCGAACTGAACGCCTCCTCCGTAGGCACATATCCGGTGCATCCGTTGGCGAGTTCCACCGGGAAGGTAAAAGGAAACGGGCTCCCGGATTTGATCTCCAGGCCGAGGTTCACGAAGAACTCGGCGGGGTTGCTGACGAAGACGGCCGGCCCGACCTGGATCGCCTGCACCTCGACTTCGACTTCCGGTTCGCTCGCGATGAGCGCGTCGAGCAGGACGATTTCCTTCGCGAAGATGCGATCGTGTCCCGGCGTCTTTGCGGAGTCCTTCGACACGATTTCCAGTGAGCGTTTCAAATGCTCCGAGGAAGGGCGACGACGGGCGATTTTCCACACGCGTTGACGGGCGCTGATTGGAATGTTGCCGCCGGGTTCCGCCAGAAGAATTGTGCGAACCGCTTCTGCCCCAACTCGTCCGCCGACCTGACGGGCCCAGCGTTCCGGGGCGGGGCGGGCGTATTGGGTAAGATTGTCGACCTGGGTGATGTCGCCGCACGCGCCTTGGAGGAATACGACCGGTGCGGGCGTCTGGAGCGCGCCTTGGATGGTTTGCTCAAGGTAATAGATCCAGTTGGCCGAGATGCCGCCGGGACTGGTTGTGGCGTGACATGCGTAGTTCACGATCACGCCCAGGAGTTTGTCTTCCGTGTCGTAGGCGGCGATGACGCCGACTTCGGGGTCGATCGGTCCCGCGTAGTCCACCACGTCGGGATTCATCGTGCCGGGATGGCTGAAGGTCAGCCCGTTTTTCATCCGGAGCCTCCGGTTGAAGGCGACTTTGTCCTCGTGGCCGCTGGCGAACGCGCACCGGGCTTCTTGGCGTCTTTCATATGCGGAACAAACTCCGTCGACGATGGCTTGTTGCAGATCGCGGAGATAGTCCGCGTCGGCCAGCGAGGAATCCTCGTATGCCAGTTTTCGAACCAGCGGGGAGGCGTGGTCGAACTGTCCCGGCTGAATCATTCCGACCGGTCCGGAGGAATGGGAGTGGGACGCTCCGACGAGGACATGCGAGCCGGGAATTCCGCATCGTTTCGTGATCGCCGCGCGTGCCTCCAGGACGAGTTCGCGCGGCACGGCCAAGCTGTCAATGCCCACCAGCGCGACCGCTTCCTTGCCGTCGTCAAAGACCGCGACGCGGACCTTGCAGGGATCATGCATGTAGCGGTTGTAGGATTTGCCGTAGCCTCCCGGTTTCTCGGTGCCAATGCCGGGCGTGATGTCGCGGGTGGTGAAGCCGGCCCGGAACTGGGCTTCGGACGCGACGGAGGAAACGGCGGCGATTGAGAGGATTAGGACGGCGAACCTGTGGAATGATTTCATGGGATCGCCCTATCGAATTCGTTCAAGAGGAAAGGGCAATGCAAATCTGCGGGATTCAAGGGAGTTGCGGTTCGACGCGGCTTCGCGGAATGATCGGGGAATGCCATTGATGTTCAGGATTCTAATGCTGCTTGGCTGGTTTGCCGTTGGGTTGGGGCTGCGCGGCGCGGTCATCAAGTTTCCGTTTCCCGAGAAGCCGTCACGGCTCGTGCCTCCGAACGTGGTCTGGATCATCGCCAACGACCTGGGGCCGGGCGATCTGGGCTGCTACGGGCAGACCAATATCGCGACACCGAACATCGATCGACTGGCCCGCGACGGCACGGTCTTCACCCAATGTTACGCGTCCAGCCCGGACAATCTCATCAGCCGGGCCGGGCTCCTGACGTCGCGCGATCCGCGGCATCTTGATTTGCTGACGAACAGCCCGGTTTATATCGAGCCCGGGATTCCCACGATCGGACAGGCGATGAAATCGCAGGGTTACACAAACGCCTATTTCGGCAAATGGCTGCTCGGCGAGGCGAACCACTACAGTCAACCGCAACGCAAGGGTTTTGAGGAATGGTTCGGCGAGCTGCGTCCGCAGACGCGCACCGATTTTTATCCGGACAAGATGTGGCGACATGATCCGGTGCGGCGATACGAGGGCGAGATGGAGTTTGCCTTCAATCTGGTTGGAAGACGGGGGGTTTATCTCAACGACTTCTTCCTGCGGGCGACGACGAATGTCGTGCGGATCAACTATCCGCACATGTTCAACCGATGGGTTCCCTTTTTTACCGTGGCGGCGTTCGCGTTGCCGAACCCGCTGGACGAGTGGGCGGGTAACACGAACCGTTTTTCCGCGGTGCCGGAATTGGGGCGTTACGCCGTGCGCGATTGGCCCATGGCGGAAAAGCAGAAAGCGGCCGCCGTGGGGCGCCTTGATTTTTGCGTGGGGGAACTGTTCAAGGTGCTGGAGCGTTATCAGCAGGTGACGAACACCGTGATCGTTCTCACAAGCGACGGCGGGCCCTTTGAACAGGGTGGCAGCGATCCCGCCTTTTTTAACAGCGCCCAAGGGCGGCGCGGCTCACACGGGGATCTGACGGAAGGCGGAATTCGTGTGCCGTTGATCGTCCATTGTCCGGGAAGGATTCCGGGGAGGTCCACCAACGACCTGCTCTGCTCGTTGTTGGACCTGATGCCGACCACGATCGAACTGGCGGGAGCGGATCCACCGGATGCGATGGACGGAATCTCGTTCCTTCCCAGTCTCCTGCGACGCGAGCAGACGAATCGTCACGAGTTGCTTGTATGGAGCACGACAAACCGGCACGCCGTGAGGTTTGAAAACTGGAAAGCCATCCAGACAACGAATCAGACCTGGGAGCTTTACGACTTGGGGGCGGATCCGCCAGAGGCAACGAATTTGGCGGCGGCCAAACCGATGGTCTTGCAATCGATGATCGGGAAGCTGAAGGAATGGTTCGTGCCGGCCGTGACCCGATAGTCAGCCGGGTGACCACAAACCCGTGAGGTAGTCGGCGGTTTCCCTGGCCGCCAGCGCGATCGTGGCCGGATCTTCGGAGGGCGCAGATTGATGGACCGTGACAGGGCCGTCATACCCGACTTCTCGCAGACCGTTGAACACGCTTGGAAAATCGATTCCGGTTTCGTTGGTGATCGGGATGATGTCGAAGGTCGTCGGTCCGTGGGTCCATGTATCCAGGGTGATCGCGCCGTTCGGGGTCAAACGCTGGTTTTGCAGATAGACGTTTCGAATCCAAGGGGCCAGCCGGCGGATGGTTTCAGTCCCGTAGCTTTGCCGGCATTCCTCGAGATTGGCGGCCTCGAAAATGAGGCCAAAGTTTTCCCGGTCGATTGTCTCCAAGCTGTCGATGATCTGCTCGACGGTTTCGAAGCGGCTTTGCACATGACATTGATGGAGGAGCGTGATGCCGCGCGCGGCGGCCGCGGCGGAGGCGTTCTGGGCCGCCGCGAGATCGCCCTCCGTGCGGATGCATACGCGGATGAAAGGCGCTCCGAGCGCTTCGGCGAGATCGAGGTAGGGGCCGATGTTGCGGAGACAGGCCGGACCCTGGTCGTTGTTGTAGACGATGTTGAAATCGCCCGAGATCATGTTGACGCGCAGGCCGTGCTCATCCAGCACGCGACGGGCCTCGGCGACTTCGGTCTTGGAACTTGCGATTCCGACCTGCGACGCCCGCATGCAGAGGGACGCGTAGCCGGCTTCCCGCGCGATTCGTGCCAGTTCCGGCAATGCGAGAATTCGTTCCTCCTTCGAGAGGAATCCCTCGGCGATTCGAGTCGAAAGAACCAGGTTCACTCGTCGTGTCTCCCTTGCGAGCCGATCGTGGTCGGCGGTTTGGCGAAGCGGCTGAGCAGGACGCCGATCATGACGATCGCCGTCGTGCCGCAGATGATTGTCATGAAGGAATGCAGAGGATTCGACCAGTCCTTCAGGGCGGCGGGCCAGGATCCGGTTTTGGAAAGCGACATCCAGCTGATCACGAACACGCCGCACACCACGGCCGCCACGGCGGGCGCGTTTCGGGCGCGTTTGGAAATCATGCCAAGGAGGAAGAGCCCGAGCATGCCGCCCGCGAAGATCCCCTGAAGATTCCACCACGCGTCGAGGGCGCTCTTCACATGAATCATGGCCAGTGCCGCCAGCGTGCCGGCGACGCCGACCACGAGGGTTGCGATGTGAAGGACGCGCATCGACTCGGTCTCGGTCGCCTTCGGGCGCAGGAATCGCCGGTGAATGTCACAGAGATAAAGCGACGCCGCGCTGTTCAGACTCGTGTCGACGCTGCTCATGGCGGCGGCGAAGATCGCGGCGATCAGCAGGCCCGCGATCCCGGGGGGGAGCTGGGTGACGATGAAGTGGGGCAGCACCTTGTCGCCGATGTCCTTTGCCGTGAGCGAACCGGCCAAGGCGTTCACCGTGTCGGGGCTGACGGCCTTTCCTTCCTGGACGAGCCTGGTTTCCGCGACCTGATTTTTCACCTCCGCCAGAAGCTGCGGTTTTGCCTCGTACAGGCTGAACAGGCCGGTTCCGATGAAGAAGAGCAGGGCGGACACGACCGGAAACATGAGGGACGCCATCCAGACGCTGAAGCGCGCGTCCTTGTCCGATCTCGCCGTGATGTATCGCTGCACGAAACTTTGATCGATGCCGAAGTTCTGGATGTTGATGAAGAGTCCGTAGACGACCACCATCCAGAAAGTCGGCTCCGGCGCGGTCAGGGACGCAGGATTCAGGCTGAAGCTGCCCAGATCGAATTTGTCATGCTCGTTGGCGATTTGGAAAAGCTGCGAGGGGCCTTCGGTCATTCCCGTGAGAATCAGGATGGCGCAGAGCATCGCCCCCGCGATCAGCACGATGCTTTGTGCGACGTCCGTCCAGATCACGGCCTCGATACCTCCGATCAGGGTGTAGATCGTGACCATCAGACCGGTGAGCAGAATGATCGCGCGAATGTCCCAACCGGTGAGCGGCGCGAGGGCGAGCGCGACGAGGTACAGGATGGTGCCAATGCGGGCGAGCTGTGTCAGCAGGTAGCAGGCGAGGGCGTAGAGACGAGCCCAAGGTCCGAAGCGTTTCTCCAAGTGGTAGTACGCGGAAATTTCATTCCCGGAGCGGTAGAGCGGAATGAACCATCGAACGGCGATCAATGCGGCGACTGGAAGGGACAGGGCGAACACCCAGGAATTCCAGGTCGAGCCGAATGCCTTGCCGCTGTTGCCGAGGAAGCTGAGGCTGCTGACGTAGGTGCCGAAGATGGACAGACCGATCGTCCATCCGGCCAGCGAACGCCCTGCGGCCATGAACTCCTCGGTCTTTCCGCTCTTGCGGGCAAACCAGCAACCCAGAGCGAAGACGCCGGCCAGGTAAACCAGCAGAACGACAAGATCGGCTGTGCGCAATTGTCCGTTCATGCTTCAAAGGCGGCTGAGCGCGTTGTCCCGTAGTTGCAGGGGAAATGTCACGTCTTCCCCGTTTCGAAGGTGGGATTCAAACACGCCGCAAACCATCTCCACGGACGTTCGTCCCGCCAACGCGTCACAAAGCGGCGGGCGCTTTTCATCCACGGCCGCGATCAGGTCGCGAACGGCGGCGACGTGATTTCGAACGGCGGCCGTTTTGTCCGGCAGCGGTTCCGGCTTGTCGATACCGGCGGTCGTGATCGGGATCCATGGACGCGGCTCCCGCGTGGGTTCAAAAGGATTTCCGGGACCCAAATGGGCGACCGGCGAGCGATCCGGATGCAGGACGAGCACACCCTTGTCGCAGACGATTTGGAGA
>JADHOF010000147.1 GCA_016779125.1 Verrucomicrobiia bacterium
CCATGTGGATGGCCGGTGGCGGAATTAAAGGCGGGGTGAGTTATGGCAAGACGGATGAACTGGGCAGCCGGGCGGTGGAAAACCGTCTCCACGTCCGGGATATGCACGCGACCATCCTGCACCAGATGGGACTCGATCCGAATCATCTTAGCTACTTCTACAGTGGCCTGGACCAGAAGCTGGTCGGTGTCGAGGAGGTGGATCCGATCCACGCAATCATGTCCTGAACCATGGCGGCCAAACAGTTTTCCGCGTAAGCCGTCGCCGCCTTTGAAACGGCTGTTGATTTCAAAAGATCCTGCGAGGTTTCGGACATGGCATCAGATTCCCGCTTTCTAGGCATTGATATCGGCGGAACCAAGACGGCCGTCAGCGTCCTTTCGGAGAAGGAAGGGGTGATCGCACGGGAGTGGTTCGCGAGCGGGGTGGAGCCACAAGGGGATGTGGACGAAATGGTCCGTTTGGGCAGGCGGTTGTTGGAGCAGCATGGCCAGGCTGTCGGTGTGGGGATTTCCGTGGGGGCAATGTTTGATCCGCGAAGTGGCTGTCTTGGTGCGGCACCACACAAGCCGGCCTGGGAGGGTTTTCCGATCGTCAACGCCATCGGCGAGGCGTTTGCGCTTCCCGTCGCGGCGGACAATGACGCGAACGCCTGTGCGTTGGCGGAGTGGCGCTACGGGGCGGGGCGTGGTTTTCGGCATTTGGCATTCCTGACCTTTGGGACCGGGTTGGGGGCGGGGCTGATTTTGAACGGGGCGCTGTATCATGGAGCCTCCTCGTTGGCGGGTGAGATCGGTGCGTTGCGGGTTGCCTCCGAAGGTCCCGGGGTGCGCGGAAAGCCGGGCTGTCTGGAGGGATACGCTTCCGGAGCCGGGATTGCGGGATTGGCTGAATTGCGGCGGCGGGATTGGAAGGGCAAGACGGCGATTCCCGGGAGCGCGACCGCGCGCGACGTGGCTGTCGCGGCACGTTCCGGGGACGCGTTGGCAATCGAGATCTTTCGTGAAAGCGGCGATGCGCTTGGGCGCGGGTTGGCGGCGATGATCGATTTGCTGAATTTGGAGGTGATCGTTCTCGGCTCGATCTTTGTTCGTTGCGAAGACCTGTTGCGTCCCTCGATGGAAGCCGCGTTGCGTCGGGAGGCGATGGGAAGTGCCCTGGATGATTGCCGAATCGTGCCGGCCGCGTTGGGGGAGGAGATCGGCGACCATGCCGCGTTGGCGCTGGCGGTCGCGGGATTGAATCAGTGTTGAATTGCCAAAGCCCGGCAGGTCGCTACAACGGTCGGCCGATGGACGGGATGGATTTGACACCGGCGCTGAAACGGTACTTCGGCTTTGACGCGTTCCGGCCTTTGCAGGAGGAGATCATTCGGGATTCGCTTGCGGGGCGGGATGTGTTTGCGCTGTTGCCGACGGGGGGCGGGAAATCCCTTTGCTTTCAACTGCCGGCCTTGTTGCGGGACGGGTTGACGGTGGTGGTCTCGCCTT
Source organism: Verrucomicrobiia bacterium (assembly GCA_016779125.1). Lineage (GTDB taxonomy): Bacteria > Verrucomicrobiota > Verrucomicrobiia > Limisphaerales > JAYPXF01. Next base: position 1,491 of record JADHOF010000147.1, read on the forward strand.
TGATCGCGTTGATGAAGGATCAGGTGGACGCGCTTCAGGCGGCGGGGATTGCTGCCACCTATCTGAATTCGTCACTGGAAGCGGGTGAATCGAGAGCGCGTTTGAGAGGGCTGCACGGCGGGGAGTTCAAGCTGCTCTACGTGGCGCCTGAGCGACTGCTGTTGTCGGGTTTTCTGGAGGATCTGAAACGCTGGGGGGTGTCGGGCTTCGCGATTGACGAGGCACATTGCATCAGCGAGTGGGGACATGATTTTCGCCCGGAATACCGTCAGATGGCGACGCTTCGCGAGATGTTCCCGGAGGTGCCCTTCATGGCGTTGACCGCGACTGCGACGGAGCGGGTGCGGGACGACATCCTTGCCCAGTTGCACTTTCATGACCCGAGGGTGGCGGTCGCGAGCTTTCGGCGTTCGAATCTGACCTTTCGCGTCAATGGCAAGGCGGGCGCGTATAAACAGATCCGGGACTTCATAAAGGATCGTCCGAAGGAGAGCGGAATTGTCTATTGCATGGCGAGGCGGACGGCGGAATCGATCGCGGAAAAACTGGCTGGGGACGGCATCGCTGCACGGCCGTATCACGCGGGTTTGCCGTCCGAAACGCGTGCTGCGAACCAGGAGGCCTTTCTGCGGGATGAAACCCGGGTGATTTGCGCGACGATCGCTTTCGGAATGGGGATCGACAAATCGAACGTGCGCTTCGTCATCCACCACGACCTGCCGAAGAACATCGAGGGCTACTATCAGGAGATCGGACGGGCGGGGCGCGACGGGCTTCCGAGCGAATGTCTCATGCTCTTCAGTGCCGGAGATCGTGTGAAGTATTCGCAGTTCATAGACGAGCTGACCGACGAGACCGAGCGTGAACGCGCCCGGGAACATCTGGAGCGGATGGTTCACTACGCTGAGGATTCGGGCTGCCGGCACGCGGCCTTGCTCCGGTATTTTGGCGAAGAGGTGAAGGAGGAGAATTGCGGGGCTTGTGACAACTGTCTTTCCCCGCGGGAACGATTTGATGGAACCACCTCGGCGAAGAAGTTTTTGTCCTGCGTCTTCCGCGTGCGGCAGAAGAGCGGATTCAGCGTCGGGGTGGGGCATGTTGTGGAAGTCCTTTGCGGGGCGGAAACGGCGAAAATCAAAAAATGGGAGCATGACACGCTGTCCACCTACGGAATCGGAAACGAGCATTCGCGCAACGAATGGGCGGCGATCGGGCGTGAACTGGTGCGGCTCGGACTGCTGCGACAGGACGCGGAGCGCTTCAACGTGGTTGAATTGACGCGGGAGGGAATCGAATTCCTGAAATCCTCGGAGTCGTTGGAATTGACGCGGCCGATGACGGCTCCGGCGACGCGGGATAAACACCGATCCGGCGAGATCGAGTGTGACGAGGCCTTGTTCGAGCGGCTGCGCGGTTTGCGGAAGCAATTGGCCGACGAACGAGGTGTGCCGCCCTACATCGTGTTCTCCGACGTGGCGCTACGGCAGATGGCCCGGCATTATCCGCAGAACGAGGCGGACTTCGGGAAGATCAACGGGGTTGGCGAAAAGAAGCTGGCGGAGTTTGGTGAGACTTTCATGGAGGCGGTCGCTGAGCACCTGGAGAGCTATCCCCGGCACAACTTTCACGGCTGAACGAATTCCCCGAAAGGTCGGTTTTCAAACTGCTTCAACGCCTCCGAAAGTTCGCGTTTCAGGCGGGCTGCCAGGCGGGGATTTTGGGCGAACACGTTTTCGTTTTCCTCGGGGTCGGTCTTGAGATTGTAGAGCTGGTCGGCTTCGAAATAATGAGGGTTCGCGTTCGAGGCATGATGGCCGAGGTGGCCGTTTCGGGTGAGATAAGGTCGTTTCAGTTTCTCTCCCTGAAAACCGTTGAAGGTCTGGCCCTTATCGATCTTCAGCTGTACGTCCGGCGGGTAACGAACGGCGATGTATTTCCACTCCTCGGTCTTGATGGCGCGTGAGTGGCCGAGTTCGCCGAACAGGTTCTTGCGCAGGGGTTTTGTTTCTCCGAAGAGAACGGGTTTGAAACTGATGCCGTCCAACTGGTAGTCGGGCGGTGTTTCGATTTCGCACAGGTCCAGAATGGTCGGGGCGATGTCGATGTTGGCGGTGAGTCCGTCGTAATGGGATCCGGGTTTGATCGTGCCGGTCCATTGGAGAAGCATCGGGACGCGCATGCCGTATTCATAGAGCGTGGCCTTGCCGTGACGATAGGAGCCGTGATCCGGGACGAAGAGGATGAGCGTGTCTTTTTCCAGGCCGAGCGATTTGACCTTGTCCAGAATCGCTCCGACACCGTCATCAAGCCATAGCGCGTAGGCGTCGCGTTCCTTGAAACCCGCGGCCTTGTTGCGCCTCAACACGTCCTGTCGGGAGGGCAGCACGCTGAAGCCGTCCGGCACGAAGCCTTCGCCGGTCATGCGGGGATCGGCGTTGAGGGCAAACTTGTTGTTCCAGGGCGCGGGGCCGTGATGGAGGGTGGTGGAGAAATAGAGGAAGAACGGGGCGTCTTTGTTGTCCTCCAAGAACTGAAAGGCCTTCGAGACGGTCCAGTCGAGGTTGTGCACGTTCAACGCGTCGCATTGAAGTTCCTTCAGGTTCGCTCCGTAAACCCCGTCCGCGTAGTCGAAGCCGTTCTTTTGCATTTCGTAGCACCACTTCTTGTGGTTGCGTTGCATTTTCGCGTTGATGTCGGGATCGCGGGGATCGGCATTGGCGGGATAGGTCTCCAGCTCGTTGCTTTTCTCATGCTCGCCGACGGTCAGCAGGTCGTGTCGCACGACGTGGGATTTTCCGACGAAGCCGGTTTTGTATCCGTTGCGTTGCAGCAGTTTGGGCAGGTTCCATCGGTCCGGCTCAAGTTCCCCGATGTTTTCAACCTGAGTCTGGTCGCCCGGGGGATGTTCCGCCATGAAGCGATCGCCTTCGCAGCGTCCGGCGTAGCGACCGGTCAGGAAGCTGTAGCGTGACGGGGAGCAGACCGTTGATGTCACGTTGAAGTTCGTGAGGAAAAGTCCCTCCCTTGCCATTCGATCCAGCCGAGGTGTGTGGACCTTCCCACCCATAAAGCCGAGGGAGTCCCAGCTTTGGTCGTCCGTCATGATGAGAATCACATTCGGCAAGCGTTCCGCTTGACCACTTTGCGGCTTCGCCGCGGAGGCCCGGCATACGAGGACGCAAAGGACACAAAGGAGGAGGTGGCTGAGTTGTCGCATGTGGAATTCAGGGTTCAGGTCGCGCAACGGAACGTCGGGAACGGCACAAAGGTAACGGGAATCTGGAAAAAGAAGACGTTTTGCCACGGCTACTTCAGTCCGTCCGCGTTGATCCAATCGGCGTTTCGGTCCGCGCCGGGCGGTGGACGCAGGTAATCCTTGGGCCCGATGGGGAGGCGTTTTCCGGTTTCATTGTCGAAGTAATTCGAGCTGATTTTGGCCGGGGTGGAGTCGCCCGTTTCCTCGCGCCAAAAGTTCAAGGCGGCGGACAGTCTTTTTTCGACCGAAACCATTCGCGCGTCGCCGGCGAGATTGTGGACCTGATGAGGGTCGGCGAGCGTGTCGTACAGTTCCGTGCTCGGGCGGGGAGTCAGGAAGAGGTCGAGATGGATCGGCGAAAGGAATGCCCCACCCTTGCGCGCCTCAAGCAGGTCCTGAAAGGAACGGGAAGCGACCGAGTCGGCCGGCCCTTGCTGCGCGAATTGGGGGCGATGATTCACGATGTAGAGATAGCGGCCGTCCCGCACGGAGCGCCCCAAGGCTTCGTAGTCATGCCAGTTGTGTTCCGAAAACGCGTAGGGGCGGATGCTTGCCGTGCTGTTATTGAAGACCGGCGTGAGGCTGCGCCCTTGGAAGGTCGGGCTTTGTTTGACTCCGGCCAGTTCGCAAAGGGTTGGGGCGATGTCGATGACGCTGATCAGCGAATGGCTGACTGCGCCCCGGGAGGAAATCGTCGGGCCGGTGACGATGAAGTAGGTCTTCATTCCGTCGTCGTGGAGCCGTGTTTTTGCGCGCGGAAACGGCCGGCCGTTGTCGCTGATCACCACGAGATAGGTGTTGTCATACTTCCCGTTTCGCTTGAGCCAGTCCACAACCCGGCCGACGTAGTGGTCAAAGCGCGTGACTTCGTTCATATAGGATGCGAAGTCGAATCGCGTGGCCGGCGTGTCGATCAGGGCCGGGGGAAGTCCGATTGTCGCCGGATTGTGCTTTGGGCCGAATCGGCCCTCATCCCATTCCAGATTGCCGTCCCAGACCCGGTGCGCATCCAATGCGGCGAGCCAGAGAAAGAACGGCTTGTCCTTGGGCGCTTCCTCCAAGGCCCGGATCCAGTTCCCGTGCCCGCCGGAATTTCCCTTGATCTTGGGTGAATAGACCTTGTCGAAGGCCTCGGTGGGCGCGGGCTGCCCCTCAGTCGCCTTCGCCCAGGTCATGTGATCCTTGCCCGCGAGCGCGGCATGGTATCCGTGATCACGCAGAATTCCCGGCACGGAAGGCAGGTGGGCGGAGATGGGACGATGCAGTTCCGCAGCCTCCCCGTTGTTGTGGGGATAGCGCCCGCAGATGATGCTCGCCCGGCTTGGACTGCAACTGCTGGCCGTCAGGAAGGCGTTAGAAAACCGAAGTCCCTCCTGCGCCAACGCGTCGATGCGGGGCGTTCGCGCGTCCTGACTGCCGTAGCAACCCAGATCGTCGTAGCCGATGTCGTCCGCGATCAAGACGATGAAATTCGGACGATTGTCTGCGGCAGATCCCGACGAAGGGAGGAACGGGGACAGTGACAGGGACAAGATGGCGAAAATCGAACGGCTTAACATTTGCGAGGGAATAAGAGGCCGCGTGCATTCAGACAAGGGAATCATTCCGAAACGTCAATTCTTGAAACATCTGTTTGAGGGACGGGTGCGCCCGGGTTGAAGGGACTTCTGGTGAGAGCAGGCCTTCGAACTATTTCGTCTGCACACTTTTCGGCCATGGACGCAGTCCAAGCAGAATCTCGGATTGTTCCGTGAGCGCTTTGGGTGCGAATTCAATTTTGGTGTGTTCGGTGAGGTATTGGGTGAGCAGGCTGAAGACAGTCCGGCGATCTTGGCTGGTGTCGATTTCAACACACCGGCCCCAATCCCTGATGCACGGCCGTTGCTGGCAGTATCCGGTCGCGGCCCAAAACAGAGCCCGGCATCCGGGCGGGCGATTTTTTGTTTGAACCGGAACGGGTCTGATCGCCTGATAAGACCATGCGATACCCCGGTCCCTCCTTGCTGCCGCTGCTGCTGATTCTGTCCACGCTGAGCGCCTCCGTCCGTGCGATGGAGCCCCTTGAGCTCGGTTCCCGGTGGGAACTGTTCGTGGATGAATTCCTCGTCGCCACCAAAAGGAACGTCGCGCTGAAGCTGCATGAACCGGTGCGCCGGGAGATTGTGCTGACCACTGACCAACCGTGGGAAGGGCCGACGTGTGCGTACTTCTCCGTCGTGCAGGACGGTAAAAAGGTGCGGCTCTACTATCGCGGTTCCTCCGGCGGGTCGGATCACTCGGTGGAGCAAGTCACCTGTGTCGTGGAGAGCGAGGACGGCATTCACTTCACCCGCCCGAAGCTGGGCCTGATCGAGGCCGGCGGCACCAAGGACAACAACGTGATCTGGCGTGGAGTCGAATCCCACAACTTCGCGCCCTTTCTCGACGCCAATCCGGCCGCAAAACCGGAGTGGCGCTACAAGGCGCTGGGCGGGGTCAAGAAGCCCGGGAAGAACTGGCAACATGGCGCAACCCCGGGCGGGCTGTACGCCTTCGCCTCACCCGACGGGATTCACTGGCGCAAGCTGAAGGCCGAACCGGTCCTCACCCAGGGCGCCTTCGATTCCCAGAACCTCGCCTTCTGGGATTCCTACCGCGGCCGCTACGCCTGCTTCAGCCGCATCTTCACCGCCGCCACCCGGTTGCGGGCCATCCAGAGCAGCACTTCGGCGGACTTTCTGTCGTGGACCGAGGGCGTCCCGCACCGCTACGCCAAAGGCGTGCCGATGGAGCATTTCTACACCTCCGCCACCGTCCCGTGTCCGACCGCGCCGCACCTCCTCCTCTCCTTTCCGAAACGGTTCCAGCCGGCCCGCCGCAAGGTGCCGGAACACAAGGCCAACGGCGTGTCCGATGCCGTCTTCATGTCCAGCCGCGACGGCGTGAACTGGGATCGGCCCTTCCTCGAAGCCTGGGTTCGTCCGGGCCCGGATCGGAAGAACTGGACCGACCGCAACAACATGACCGCGTGCGGCATTTACGACGGGGGCGACGGTGAGTGGTCGCTCTACATCAGCGAACATTACCGGCATCCCGATCACCGCATCCGCCGGTTGACCGTGCGCCAGCAGGGCTTTGCCTCCCTCCACGCCGGTCGCGAACCCCGCGGCGAATTCACCACGCACCCGCTCAAGTTCACCGGCGAATCCCTGATTCTGAACTACGCCACCTCCGCCGTCGGTTCCATCCAGATCGAGATTCAGGATGAAAACGGCCAACCCCTCCCGGGCTTCGCCTTGGCGGACATGCCCGAACTCTTCGGCGACGAGTTGGCCGCCCCCGCCACCTGGAAATCCGGCAGCGATCTCAGCGCCCTGAAAGGGCGAACGATCCGGCTGCGCGTAAGAATGATGGACGCGGACCTCTACGCCCTGCGCTTCGCACCCAAAGCGCCTTGAGGTGCGAACGGTCCTGATCGCAGTTGGTCTGCCGGCGGAGAATGAGGTTCGTCGACGTTTTCATTGGAACACCGGGGGCGAAAACGCGGCACCCCAGCGGGGACCGTACCCGGCCCGGGTGCCGGCTTCGGCGGTCGGCCGAAGCCCCTCGAAGCGCCGGCCTGTCCAAAGCGTCTCGCGGAAAGCCCGAGCGTATCAGGTTGGCCGACGCGCCGGGGCCTGTTGGGAGGCCACCAACGACTGCCTGCGGGCCGTGGACCACTTGTCCCCATTTGCGGGGGAACAATTCCGGTTGACGGCAACGGGGTTGTTCAGTAATTTCTGTCTTAACAGAAACAAACGAAAACATGGCCGCTCTCACCCCAGTTCAACAGAAGCTCGTCCTCCATTGGGGGGAGATGGGCACGCGCTGGGGGATCAATCGCACGGTGGCGCAGATTCACGCGCTCCTCTACCTGTCGCCGCGGCCCCTCAACGCGGAGGAGATTGTCGCGACGCTGCAGGTCGCCCGCTCCAACGTCAGCAACAGCCTCAAGGAACTGCAGGGCTGGGGGATTGTGAAGCTGAGCCATGTGCTGGGCGACAAGCGGGACCATTTCGAGTCGATGAAGGATCCGTGGGAGATGTTCCGGATCGTGCTCGATGAGCGCAAGAAGCGGGAGATTGATCCCACGCTCGCCCTGCTGGACGAATGCTTGGCCGAAACGGATCGGGACAAACAGTCCGACCCCTACACCCGGGAACGAATCAAGGCGATGCAGGGGTTTTTTCAGACGACGATGGCGTGGTATGCGCACGTCCGGAAATGGTCGCCCGAAGCGTTGGTGAAGTTCATGAAGATGGGCGACAAGGTTTTGAAAGTGCTGGGCCTGGGCGGGTGATTTTTTTGGAAGGAGATTTCTGTTATGACAGAAAGTACAGAAATTAAAGGCATGAATGTGACGGGTCGGATATTCTATGACGCCGAGTGCGCCCTGTGCGGGCGGGCCCTGAAGCTGTTCCGGCGGCTGTTTGAGTCGCGGGGATTTCAATGGATCCCCCTGCAGACACCGGGTGTGGCAAAGCGACTGGGCGTGCGCGAATCGGACCTTTGGTCGGCCATGCATCTCGAATCACGCCGACAGGGTGTTGTCCATGGGGTCGATGCCTGGCCGGTACTGTGCGCGACCGTTTGGTGGCTGAAGCCATTCGGCCTGTTGCTTCGCCTGCCGGGCGTGCATTGGGCGGCTAAGGCCGCCTATGGCCTGCTTGCCCGGAACCGATACTGCTTGGGGGGCGCCTGCCGGATGGAGTCACCGGGGCTCCGCCGGATCCACCGCCATGCGGCCTTTTTTGAACTCCCATGAACGCCCTCGGACAACTTGTTCACCGGATGATTCCGACCCTGCCGCGCCTCGCCGGAACCATTGAGCGACGGATTCTCGTCAACTGCCGGGTGCGACCGGACGTCATCGCGCCCTGGCTGCCCGCGCCGTTCCGGCCCCAACTGGTCAAGGGGTGGGCAATGGCCGGCATTTGCCTGATTCGCATGCGCGGGGTCCGGCCTCGCGGTCTGCCCGAGTGGTGCGGTCTCGGATCGGAGAACGCCGCGCATCGGATTGCCGTTGAGTGGGACGGGGCAAGCGGCACGCAGCAGGGCGTGTACATTCCGCGTCGGGACACGGACTCGGCGTTGAATTACTTGCTCGGGGGACGGGTGTTTCCCGGCGCGCATCACCGGGCACGCTTTGAGGTCTGGGAATCGCCGAACCGCTTCCGGGTCGGGTTCACGAGCGCCGACGGAGGCGCTCGGGTGCGCTTCGTCGGGCGCGTCGTTGATGATTGGCCGGCGGGCTCGGTCTTCGGTTCGCTGGCCGAGGCCTCCGCGTTCTTCGTCGCGGGCTGTTGCGGGTGGTCACCGAAGCGGGCGGGAACCGGGTTCGAGGGGATGCGTTTGGACTGCCACGGATGGCGGATGGAGCCGTTGCTGGCCGAGCGGGTCGATTCGGGCTTCTTCCAGAATCGCGGGCTGTTTCCGGCGGGTTCAGTCGAGTTCGATAGCGCCCAGTTGATGCGGAACATCGCGCATGAATGGACGGTATTGAAAGGAATGAGAGATGGAAACAAAGCGTAGAATCGTGATCGCTGGAGGCTCGGGTTTTCTGGGCCAATTGCTGGCAGAGCACTTTGGCGACAGCGTTGAGGGGGCTCTGATCTCGCCGGCAAGAAAAAGTGAGCCTCCTCACGTCGGCTCCTACGAGGTGGTGGTCTTGTCGCGTCAGCCGCGTTCCGCGGGCGATCCGGCGCGCCACGTCCATTGGGACGGCGCGACGCTCGGCGACTGGGCGCAGCAACTGGAGGGCGCGCACGCCGTCATCAATCTCGCGGGCCGGACCGTGGATTGCCGCTACACCCCGCAGAATCGGCGACTCATCATGGATTCGCGGGTGCACTCCACACGGGTCCTGGGAGCGGCCATCGCGAAGTGCGC
>JADHOF010000148.1 GCA_016779125.1 Verrucomicrobiia bacterium
AGGTCGAAGGTTTGGCCCGCGTACTTGCGCGCCACGTAGCCGACGAAATTTGTTTCGTTCTCGAGGTTCGGAAATTTCTTGAGATCCAAATACTCGATCGCCGGCTGAAGGGTCGGCCATCGCTCCTGTAGTCCGCTGATGATCCCGCTTGTCTCCTCGTCGGACCACCAGAACCCGTGATGATACGAATTCACGATAATGATCCGCGGCTCGTCGGGATCCTGCCAAGGAGAGGGCGGCCCGATGACCTGCGCCCGCAAACCGAAGGCCGCCAGAAGCAGCCACTGGAAAAAGGTAAGAACGGGAAAACGCATCGTTGAACGAACCGGAGTCTACGGGTTTCGAACGGTCGGAAGCGACGCCATTCTGGTCAGACGACTAGTCCCCTAGCCGTGCCCGAATGTCTTTCCATCGCGCAGCCCAATCGTGGTGATACGGCTCCCAGTGCGGACCTTCCAAAATAAGTTTCGCCTTTTCCAACACGGCCCCCCCTTGGCTCATCAATATTTTCGCCGCCTTCCGATCGCCACGTTTCAAGCGCGACTCAAGAAGCACCAAAAGGTTTTCAGGATAGTCCGATGCCAACGAGTACGCCCGATCCAGATGAACCACGGCTGCCTTGCCATCTCCAACGCTGACCGGCCAACCCGGCGCGTCCCGGAACAGGAGACCGAGACAACGATCGGGGCCGGCATGATCCAGCTTCGGCTTGGCCAAGGCGGCGAGTCGAAGATGATCCCGCATCGCGCGCACCAGTCCCAGGGCTCCCCAGAGCTTCTCCCGCGCCAGCTGCCCCTGATTCATCGCCAGATAATAGTGGCACTCCGCCGAATCCGGCACCCGCGCCAATCCGCTTTCACAAACCGCGATGCCCTCCTCCGCCAATTCGCCCCGTTCCTTCCCGGTGGTGAATTCCGCCCGAAAGTAAAGAGCCCTCCCAAGCTGCCAGATCCGCTCGACATCCTCCGGCGTCGTCGCCAAGGCCCGACGGGCTTCCATGAGCCCCTTTTCCGCGATCGCGACGAACTTCGGTGACAGCGCCGTCTTTTGGTGTTCCGAAGCCGGGGACAACGAAAGCAGCAGGCACAAAATCCCGCCGGGCAGCCATCGCGCCAGGGTTCCGTGCCAATTGGAGGTTGCCATGCAAATAGACCTCTGTTCTATTCTGTCCCGATGCGTTTTAGCCGCAAACAACTCTGCTTGGCAATGGCCAGCCTCGCCCTGTTGGGCGGGTCGGGTTGCAGCTCGATGCATCACAGCTATTCGGTGTCCCCGCTGACTTTTCTTATCCCGGGTCTCGTTCAGACGGGTAATCTGCCCGATCCGACAGATTCCGGGGAATCAAGTCTCGGCGAAATCATCCAGACAGCTTCAGTCCGTTAAACAACTCATCATGCGTTTTCCTCTGGCCCTTTCGGCGAAGATCGCCGGTCACATCATCAAGCACAAAATCAAGCGCACACCGAAGTTCGCGATGGTGTTGCAGCTTGAACCGCTTCACACCTGCAATCTGACGTGCACGGGCTGCGGTCGCATTCGCGAATATTCCACCAGCTTAAAGGACATGATGTCCCTTGAGGACTGCCTGCAAAGCGCGATCGAATGTGATGCCCCGATGGTCTCCATCTGCGGTGGCGAACCCCTCATCTACCCAAAAATCGAGGAGCTGATCGTCGGCCTCCGCGAGCAGGGCCGCATCGTCTACGTGTGCACGAACGCGATGTTCATGCGCAAGAAGATGCGCGAATATCTCGCGGCGAAATACACGCCCACCTGGGAGGCCACCCTGCGCAAGCTCCTGAGCGAGGAACTCATCACCGAGAAGGACGCGGAAACGATCCGCAAGGGCCGGCAGAACGAGCGCCCCGTCATCGAGCCCTCCTCTTGGATGTACTGGAACGTTCACGTCGACGGCCTGGAATACACGCACGACCTCATCGTCGAGCGCGAGGGTGTCTTTCAGGAATGCGTCCTCGCCATCAAGATGGCCAAGATTCTCGGCTATCAGGTCGCCACGAACACCACGGTGTATCGCGAGACCAACGTCAAGGAGATCGAGGACATGTTCAAATTCTTCTCCTGGATGGGCGTCGACGGGCACACCATCTCACCCGGCTACGACTACGACTCCGCGAAGAAGGATATGGTCAGCCGCCTCGGCAAGGATCCGAAAGAGTTCTTCCTCACCCGCGACATGACCCGCGCGAAGTTCAAGGACATCGAGAAGTGGGGCGAGCTGTTCACGATCTTCGGCACGCCGGTCTACCAGGAGTTCCTCGCCGGCAAACGCGAACTCACCTGCACGGCCTGGGCCATTCCCACCCGGAACATCGCCGGATGGAAAGCGCCCTGCTACCTGATGACCGACGGGCACTACGACGGCTATCAGGAAATGCTCGACAAGGTGGATTGGGAAAAATACGGCGTCGTGGACGGCGTCGCCCGCGATCCCCGATGCGAGAACTGCATGGTCCACTGCGGCTACGATCCCAGCGGCGCGCTTGGCACGAACTATCAGCGCGGCGACAACTGGAAGAACTTCGCCTACAACTTCGGAGCCAAACCCGCCCCCTACAAGGACGGCGACAAGGTCGAGGTCTTCAACGGCTGCACGGTCGGCCGGGGCCATCTCGCCGAAGCCAAGGCCGCCATCCGCAAGGAAGACAGTGAAGCGGGTTGCTGTTCCACGGAAACGCCGGAAGCCGCCACCTCCAAGTAGGCAATCGGACTCGATTCTTTCCCGCGAAGCGGCCACCGGCAACGGTGGCCGTTTTTTATTTCAACTCCGGCCTGAAGCGAGCCAGACGCCCGTTCTCCAATGAAGCGAACACGGAACCGTCCCGCCCGAACGCGAGCCCGCCTTTCGTCACCAGAGAATCCAGCGACAGCCGCCAAAGGTCTTTCCCTGTGCGAATATTGATCGCCACCAAAAATGCTTCCTCCGGTTTCGCCGCGGCGTGTCCGGCGGCCAACAAGACGTCGCGCGAAATCACATAGGCCGTAAATCGCCTGTTCTCCCCATCCCGCCAGACCGCCTTCGTCACAGGCTTCTTTTGACGATCGCTGAAATTCGGCAACAACCAGCGCGCCTCCTCCTTGCGCGGTCGGGCGGCTCCCGACGCCGGTGGTTCCTCCAGGGAAAGGCTCGTGAACTTGCTCCCCTCGTAGCTCGCGTCGAAATTCAGCACGCAACCGTCCTCACACCGATATTCCACGGACAAATACTTCCCGTAGTCCGGATAGTAGGCATAGAAAGCGGTCCGGTATTGCGAGGTGATCTGCTCCTTCGGCTCGTTCAGACAGACCAAGGTGTCCAGGTCGTAGCGCGCGACCTCGTAAACGCCGCCCGCGAGAAAACGCAGCTCACCGTCCTCGATGCGCAGATTTCCCTGCATGCTGACTCCGTTGTTGGACAGGCGCCCCAGCACGCCCGACGAGTCATTCGAAGCGAGCACCCGGCCTGTCCGGACATCAAGCGCCACGACGTGGGTGCCGTCGTAATGAGCCAGGCCCGCGGCGGCGTAAACCCGACCATCACGCACGACGACGCCTCCCGAAACCGGCCAGGTCGAAATCAACTCGTCAAACACCGCCACCCGTCGCGCCATGGGCGCAACACGACGACTCCATAAAAACCGCCCCGTCCGCGCCTCGTACGCGTAAACCCGACCGTCCGCCGAACCGACGAACGCCCTGCCGCCCGCAATCGCGGGAGGATAATAAACAGGCCCCGCAGTGGCGGCCGTCCATTTCAGCTGACCGTCCAGACCATAACCGTGAACCCGCCCGGTACGGTCCGCGATGAAGACCATGTCGCCGACACAGACGGGAGCCGTAGGCAAGGCGTCATCAACAACCCGCGCGGACCAGTCCGCCTTCATCTTCACCGGCAGCCCGCGATCCGTGCGGTCACTCCGCGCGTTGTCGCCTCGGTAGGCCGGCCAATCGTTCGGCCCGACCGCGAGTTGTTCCACATCAAGCGGCCCGTCGGCCAACTCCGTCTTGGCCGTCATTCGCGAGGCGGCAGATGAAGACAAAGTCGGCTGCTGCTCCGCCGGGCCCAGAGCGATGTTGCCGTAGAGTGACAACTGACAGCCGCACATCCAGGGGCCCCAATAAAAGTGGCCGTTCGCGATCAGCACACCGTCCTGACAAGGCGGCCGCATCGGATCAATGTGCTGCGCCTGACTGTCCCCCGTCATCAATCGCACCGTGCCTCCGTTCGCCCGGAAGAAAACGCTGTCCACTCCGCCGGTCGCCCTCGTGCAGGCGCGTCGACCGGGAAACTCCTCCAACAGCTTTCCCGTGGCATAGTCGAACTTGCCGCCGATGTCGCGCTGGGGTCCCGCCGCGTAGATCGCGTCCGGCCGCAAGACGAGCTGCAAGTTGCCCGGCGCGTGCGTCCAGGCGACGGAGCCGTCCTTCGTCCGGATCGACACCAACCGGGCTCGTTGCGGTCCCGCGAAAAACAGATACTCGTCGTTGCACTTCGCGTAACACGAGGTCGAGTAACCGGTGGTGTAATGCTGGGCCAACAAGTTGCCGCCGATCGCCTTCAACACGGCCTCGTCGGCCGTCCGCCATACGGTCTCGCCGCTCTTTGCGTCAATCCGCAGCAACACCTTGTCGGGCGAATAAAGAAACAGACTGTCGCCATTCATCACCAACGCGCGGGCGTCAAAGTAGTCCTCATCACGATGGTGCCACAGGATCTTCCGCGTCCGGACATCGATCGCGACCAGCGTCCGGCCGAATCCGAAGGAGGTTTTCGGATCCGAATAGTCATGCCCCTTCCACATGTCCCATGGCCAGTGTCCCAGGCCTTCCTTCGTCGAAGGCCTCGGCTCGATCGGCACCTCGGTTTGACCGATAAGGGCGTAGAGCACGCCGTCCCGCAACGCCATCCATTTCCAAACCGTTCCATCCGCGATGTCGGCCGGCACCCGGATCTCATCGCGCACCTCACCCGTGACGGCGTCGTACAGTTTGCAGGAGGTCTTGTCCGCCAGATACAGCGCGTCGTCCGTCGCGATCATCGTGTTCCGGTGAATCATGAATGACTCGGGCAACGCGTTGCTCCAGAGGATGGTGCCGTTGTATCCGTTGACCGCCATCAGGGTGTTCAACACCGCGTTCTGATTCGCCTTGTGCGCGATATGTCCGTAGGCCTTGAACACGCGGCCACCCGCCGAAACGGACTGCTGGGGCATGGGGCTGAACATCGGCCAGCCGATGAACTGCGTCCGCAATTCCCCGCGCGCCAACTGGTCGCCGGACTGCGGATTGTTGTCGGGCCCGTGATAGGGATGCGACCAGTCATCGACACCCGAGGGCACGGATTTTGTCAACGTGCGCCCGCCGATATGAGCCACGCCGCGAGGTCGCAGAACCCGCAGGATCTCCCCTTCGTCACCACCCGCCGGAGCCACCACGACATCCGCGAGATTATCCGCCAGATCAATTCGACCCGAAGCGTCGTGATCGACAATGAGTCGGGGATGAACGGATCTCAACGCGGTCGCCCGGACGCGACTGCGCGCCTGAACATAGATCTTCAGCTCGTTGCCGTCGGCCAGCCCTCGGAGTTGGGCGGCGTCCATCACGCCATCGTCCACCACGGCGACGATGCCGCGTTGAATCGAAATTCGTTCAGGGAATGCGGCGGCGGATTCGGAGATTGGGATGAACCCGAGGAAAAGGAGAAATGTCAGGAATGATCTCATGGCGGAAAGGCTTTTGGAACGATGGCAGGCTACGCCCGCCGCCCCGGCCGAACAAGCCGCCATTCGACACGTCACGCCCTTTCCAGACCGTTGATCGATTCCTTGTCGCTGCTGCCGAACCGATCCATCTCCAGCCCCATCCTCCGCCCCATCTGCACCAGGAGATTCGCGAAACGCGTGTTCTCCTTCTGATCATGGGCCAGATGTTGTCCGTGCCGAAACCCGCCGCCCGCGAGTAGGATCGGAAGGTTCCGCCAACTGTGGCTGCTGGCGTTGCCGAGATTGGAGCCGAAGAGCACCATCGAGTTGTCCAGAAGCGTGCCCGCTCCTTCCCGATGCGATTTGAGCCGGCCAAGGAACTTGTTGAAGGCCTTGAACTCCGCCATCTCGATCAGCTTCAGCTCGGCGATCTTCGCCTCGTCCAGTCCGTGATGGGAAAGCTGATGCCAGTCGGAGGCGACGCCCGGAATGCTGGGCGGTGCGTTCAGCCCGCCGATTCCATACGTGATGACCCGCGTGGAATCGGTCTTCAGAGCAAGGGCGATCAGATCGTACATCAGATCCAACCTGCCGATGATGTCGCCCCGGTCCGTGATGTCCGCCGGAGGTTTCTCCGCCACCTCGGGCTTCGGTCGATCAACCCAACTCTCGGATTCCTGAAGGCGAACCTCCAGCTCCCGCACGGAAGTCAGATATTCATCCAGCTTCTCGCGATCCCGCGCGCCCAACTCCCGTTCCAGGGAACGCGCCTGCCCGCCCACTGCGTCCAGAATACTCCGCCGCCGCCGCAACTGCCCGATCTGCCGCGCCTTCTCGTCCGTCGTGCCCTCGACGAACATCTGCTCAAACAGTTTGGACGGCCGGGATTCCCCGGGCAGAGGCACACCACCGGCGTTCCATGAAAGCGAGTTGCCACCGTTCGAAAGCACAAGACTCGGAAAACGCGTCAAGGTCCCGATCCCTGCGGCGATCTGCTGATCAATCGAGATCGTGTTTTTGAAACCCGCCAGTCCGGGGCGTTTGGCGGCCGTGAGCCAGGTCATTTCCGACGCGTGCCCGTTGTTCCCATTCTGCTCCGCGTGCGAAAGACCCGACATGATCGTGAAGTCATTTCGATGTTCACGCAAAAGATCCAGATAGGGAGTCGATCCGTAGTCCCGCCCCGCCTTTTCCGGAAACAGGTGCGGCCCATGGTAACCGAGTCCGGCGCACATCGCGACAAAGCGCGTCGGGGCAGCCGGGCTCCCGGCGCCAAAGGCGGGCGTCATCGCGTCCAACAATGGAAGGCTCAAACCCGCTCCGATTCCTCGAAGAAACAGTCTGCGATCCAAGGCGGCCCGGGTCGTGAAAAAGGGTGCGTTCATGGCTTTAAAAACTGACCAACACGATCATTCAATTCAGATGAGAGTAGGCATGAAATCGGCTCCATTCCACACTCGATTGAACCCCGCGCGCCGTTCAGGAACAACTGCGACATTGACATAAAGAAGTGATAACCGTCCCCTCCCGGCCCGCCTCAACACAGATGCCCTCCGAAGATCCACAACCACCGGCCTTCCTCGAACAGGTCGAACACCAGTTCGGAATCTGCCCTGAATTCTTTAGATCAGCCCACTCGCCCAGCTGCAGGGAGGCGTTGTGGTCGATGGCAAAATTCGCCTACCTCGACGCCCCTTTTCCCTCCCTCTTCAAGGAGAAACTCTTCGTCTACCTCTCGCGATTCTGCCGTTCAAGCTACTGCTTTTCGCGGCACGCGGGATTTCTCATCGGCCTGGGAAACTCCGCCGGCGATCCTGCCTGCGAGAGGCTCAAGGCCGAAGACGTCTTCGACCTGCTGGAACTTCCCGTGCCCGATCAGGAAGAGCTGGCCGAGATCTTGGCTCGCCTGGAAAGCCAACCGCTAAACGAAGGTGAATGGGACACCGCACTCGAATCACACCTCATCACTCTGGCCAGCATTTCGTTCCGCGGCGAATCAGGCAGTCGGCGGGCGGAGCAGGCGCTCCGATGCCATCTGGGACCCGATCGTTTTGACCGCTTCGTCCTCTACCTGAGCTTCGTCCGGGCAGCCCATTATTGGACGGAAACCCATCTGGATCTGAGACCGGAGCGCGATATCATCGAATGGCTCGATTCCGCCCCAAAACTCTCCGCATGGATCGCGACCAATTTCTCCGACGACGGCTCCACGACGGCGACAATGGCAACTGCCTCGGAAAACGAGCTTCTTGACCCGGAGAAGTTCCTGCCGCCCCCGATCCCATCGAACGAAACCGACCGCCTGACGGCGCTTCGAATGACCGGCCTGCTCGACACGGATCCGGAACCGGCCTACGACGATCTGGCCCGGCTCGCCAAAGGGATCTGCGGCACGCCCATCGCATTGATCAGTCTCGTTGACTCCGATCGCCAATGGTTCAAGGCCAAGATCGGCATCGATGCGCCCGAAACGCCCCGGAGCATCTCCTTCTGCGGCCACGCAATCTGTCGTCCGGGCGAAATCATGGTGATTCCGGACGCCACAAAGGACGACCGTTTCAGAAACAACCCACTGGTCACAGGTGATCCCAAGATTCGGTTTTACGCAGGCGTGCCGCTGACAGATCGGCACGGTCACGCGCTGGGCACACTGTGCGTGATTGACCGCGAGCCGCGTCCGTTCACGCCTGAGCAACGCGAAGCACTTGTCTCCCTAAAACGGCAATTCGGCATGCTGCTGGAATACCGTCATGCAAACACCCGTCTGAACGCGGAGATCGAAATTCGAAAGCAGCTTGAAGCCAGACTTCGAAAACGGGCTGAAACACTCCTCGACCTTGTCGAGCACGCGACCGATCTGGTGCAGAGCATCGGCCCGGACGGCCAACTTCTCTATGTCAACGAATCCTGGCGCACCGCATTCGGATACACGACCGCGGAAGCTCTCAAGCTGAACTTTTTCGAGCTCGTGTCACCTGCCGATCGCGAGCGCTGCCGCAGCCATTTGAGGGCCGCGATGGACGGCAAGGAAGAAACCCAGTTCGACGTCTCGATGGTCACGCGCTCGGGCGAAACCCTGCCGCTCAACGGCAGCCTCACCTGCCGACAAACCAAGGGGTCGGCGGGTTCCATTCGCGGCATCTTCCGACGCTCGCAACAGCCCGCACACGACTCAACGCAGCAAGACGAGTTCACGTGCATGTGCAGTTGGTGCAAAAAGATTCGTGAGCCGGGCGGCGCCTGGATTCAGCTGGAGGACTACCTGACAGTCCGGCATCAGGAAAAGCTCACCCACGGGATCTGCGCAAAATGCGCGGACGAAGTGCTTGAAGATCTTAACGCGCGGGCAGGATCGGAATCCGAATAGAGGAGCATCGCAAGGGGCTGCCGCAACGTTTCGGTTGCAGACCACGTGAGCGGCGGCCAAGGGACTGGCCGCCCTGCCCATCGAGATCAAGGTCGCCGTCCCCGGCCTGGCCTGTGGGATTGCCGGACAAGGTGGGCCGGGCCAGTCTTCCCCGAGCATGAAGCCTTTTTTCTTCCTGATCACGTTGATCGCTCTTGGAGGCCCGGCTGTTGCCGGAGGGAAGCCGAACATCTTGTTCATCCTGACCGACGATCACGGTTGGCCGACCTTGGGCTGCTACGGTTCCCAAAAGGTTCCGACACCGCATCTTGACCGGCTCGCGCGTGAGGGCGTCCGCTTCACCGACGCCTATGTGATGCCGCAGTGCACCCCCACCCGTGCCGCCCTGCTCAGCGGCCAGCACAGCGCGCGCAACGGCATGTGGCATGTGATCGGGTGGTATGGATCTCCTTGGGCCAGGGTGACAGAGCCGGCCTATCGGGAGCAGCTCCCCCGCGAATTGCCCACGCTGCCCAAGGCGTTGCGGGCTGCCGGGTATCGCACGGGCATGGCGGGCAAATGGCACCTGACGACGAACGCGGACGGACATTACACCCACCTCAGGGCCAACGCGGGGCCGGCCTACGGATTCGATTTCGTTGCGCCTCCGGGGAAGGGTTCACAGAACGAGGGGGACAAATGGGTGGACCATCTCACGGATCAGGCAATCGGTTTCATGAGCGAACACCGGAACCGGCCGTGGTTTTTCTATCTCGCTCATCATACACTGCACGGCGCGGTCTCGGCGCCGCCCGGGCTGATCACCAAACATCTCCAGACCGGCGCACCCGAGACGGGCCTGTTCAACGCGACCTATCTGGCGGCGATCGAACATCTCGACAATTCCATCGGCCGCCTGCTCGTTTCTCTGGACGAAACCGGGCAGCGGGAGAACACGATCGTCGTCTTCCTGTCCGACAACGGCGGTGTGGACTCGGTGTGTCACCCGCCCGGCTTGATTGGTGATCCCACGGACGGAAGCGTGCCTTTGAAGATCAAGGCACGGGAATTCGACAACGCCCCGTTGCGCGCCGGCAAGGGCAGCGCCTATGAGGGCGGGATTCGTGTGCCCTGTCTTCTGCGTTGGCCGGCAGACGTGCGGGCGGGCCGGATCATCGACACGCCGGTGCATGTGACCGATTGGATGCCGACCTTGCTCGCGGCCGCGGAGGCTCAAGCGCCGTCCGATCACGTGCTCGACGGAGCGAATCTCATGCCGCTGCTGCGGGGGGCCACCCTTCCCGAACGCCCTCTGTTCTTCTACCTGCCCCTCTACGATCTCCGTTGGGCTGCCACACCTTGCGCGGTCATTCGCGAGGGGGACTGGAAGTTGATCGAGTCCTTCGGAGACTGGTTTGACGACAAGCGTCGCCATCAGCTTGGGCACAGGCTGGAACTCTACAACCTTCGCGCCGACCTGGGGGAAACCCGCAATCTCGCCGCGTCCGAGAAAGAACGGGCCACGGCACTGCGCACAAAACTCAACGCCTGGATGAAGTCCGTCCCCGTCCCCATTCCCGGCAA
>JADHOF010000149.1 GCA_016779125.1 Verrucomicrobiia bacterium
GCCCACGCGTTTCCCTGCGTCGTCGCCCATTGACCATTCCGTCGCTCCGCCAACAACAACTCACGCTTGGCGTCCGCTTCGACGCGATCGATCTCGCCCCATGCGATCGCCTCAATGGCAAGCCGTCTCGCGGTGGAGCCGAAATGACGTCCGGCGTCCTTCGGTTCCCTCCCGCCGACCAGCAGATCCCGCGCGAGTTCCCGCCGTCCGCCTCCGGCCATTTCGGCCAGGGCGACCAAAGCTCGGGTCTCGGCACCCAGCGCGGCGCGCCGCTCATGGGCCCTCTGATGCAGCGCCGGCAACGGCGTTCCACCAAAGGCCAGCGCGCAGAGAGCCATCGCCTGCGCCTCGTCGATCACGGGATTCGCCAACGGTTCGACTGCCTGGAGTTGATCCCGGAGATATTCGAGCAGCGCCTGCCATTGTCGCTCCGGTCGGCCGGGTGCCTGACTCAAAACGAAGGCCGCGTAGGCGCTGCCCCAAAACATCGATTGCCCCGCGCCGGGCCAATAGCTCAGTCCTCCGTCCCCGGTCTGCATGCTGAACAATCTTTCCACACCGGCCGCGATCGCGATGTCGGCCTCGATTCCCGAAGGGCCGATCAATCGATGCAGTCCGGGAGCCTTGGACAGACTCAACCAGGGCAGCAGACTGGACGACGTCTGCTCCACGCACCCGTATGGATAGTGGAGCAAATGCCGCAGTCCCGCGCGCGCTTCCAGCAAGGGCGACGTCGTCACCGTAAGCGTTGCCCGGGCTCCCTTTTCCAAAAGCGTCCGGTCAAGCGTCGCGAGCAGATTCGTTGATCCTGCCACCCGGCCGACATCCACCTGACTTCTCATCGGCATGGCGTCCAGCACCGCCAGCCGTCGCGTCACGACATCCTTCTCATCGGTCGTCCGCCCACGAACAAACGCCGCCTCCCACGTCCATTCGGCAAACCCCTCCTCGGTAAAAGTGCTCGGGTAATCGACCGCCTTCGCCTCGCCTGCTCCGACGAAAATCGTTTGCCGTTCCTTAGGGCCCTCGCTTGAGCGTCGTGTCACTTCAACCTCCTCGGAATTCTTCGTGCGATTCACGACCATGGCCCGCAACACCATCCGATCGCCCACCCGCGCGAAGTTTGGAAACACGGGCTCCACGACCAAGGGCTTGCTCACCTCGATCGAGCCTTCGCCGTGGCCAAACCTTTCCGCTCCGGCATGGACCACCGCGACAAGCCGATAACGCGTCAGATTATCCGGCGCCTTGAACTCCGCAGTCACCCGGCCTCGCCGATCCGTCTTCAGGGACGCCTGCCACAGCGGACAGTCCGCGAATCGTTCCCGTCCCCGCTCGGACTCATGCCCGCCTCCGCCGATCAGGTAGCCTTTGTTATGAAATCGCAGGTCGGCCGGATCTTCAGGCAACAGTTCCACCAGCGACAGATGCGTCCGCACCGACAGCGGTCTCTCCTGATGGAAGAATGCGCGGGCATCGGGCGCTGAACCTCCGGTCAACCGAAGCACTCCCTCGTCCACGGCATAAAGTGTCACCTCGGCGCTGCGCTGGGGTCGTCCGCGATGGTTGGTCACAAGACAGGTGACCTTGACGGGCTCTCCCGGGCGGTAGGCAGCCTGGTCCGGCAGAACCTTCACTCCCAGCTCGTTCACCTCGTCCTGCACCTTGAGCTGCGCGTAGCCGTACCGGAACTCCGGCTCGGCAACCTGCCGCCGGCTCGCACCGGCCCCTCGAACGACGGTCACCGACACAAAGACGTTCGGTGCGTCTTCACGCCGCATGGGAATTTGTATCACCGGCGCTCCGCCCGACAGATTCGTGGTGAAACTGTGGTGCACGCGATCCCGCTCGACCGTCACATAGGCGGTTCCTCCGATGGGCGACTTGACGATCAGCTCAGCCACGTCGCCCGGCTTATATCGGTCCCGGTCCGGTGTCAGATCGATTTGCGCCGCATTGCGGTAGTTCCAAACGACGGCTTCATGCCCGGCCGCCTCCAGAAGGGTTCTCGTCTCAATCGGCTGCCCTGCCCCGTCGATGGCGTTCAACGTGATCAGGTATTGTCCCGGCTCGGGAATCGCCGGCATTTGGAAATCCGTCACGCCCTTCGCGATCAGATTCGTTTGAACGATCTCCAACAGTTTCAACTCGTTTCGATAGTCCACCGTTCCGCCCGCACCGCCGACGCGGTTCGCTCGCCAAACGAGCTTGTCCAATCGAATACCAATGTCGATCGGGTCCGACACCACAGAGCCGTTGTGCGCCGCCGCCACCACCTTCAACATCGCCTGCTCACCAACCTTCGGTCCCTCGTCCGGCAACCGGCAACCGAGATAGCGGTCCGCTCCATGCGACACGATGCTCCGTCGACCAGCGATTGTTTGACCGTTCAAATCGGTGACTTCGACCTCCAAATTCACCGTTCTCGGATTCCCTGCGCGCGGCAGAGTCAATTCGAGTTCGATGCCTTTCCCCGGAACAATCCGACCGCGACCCCTCCACTGCGACCGTTGCCCCTGCCGTTCCAACTCCTGGATCCCGACATGCTCGCCGAAAATGAAGTCCGGAAATGCGGCTGATTCAAATCGACCCTCCGTCGCTTCCGCCACCCATTTCACCTCGGCGTCCGACAGGGCCGTTCCGAACAGGTAACGCGCCGCCACCGGCATGTGGACGGCATCGCCTGGACCAAACACGTCCTTGCCGCCCAGCGTTACTTCAAAGGCGTCCGGTTCGTGGTCTTCCACAAGCACGCTGACCCGCTCCTCGTGAGGCCCGATTCCCGCCGAGATCTGGCAGTGTCCCCGATGTTTTTCCGGGGCGGGAAAGGTCCAATCGAAAGATCCCGACGACGACAGGTTCAGGTTTGTGCGCTGAACAGCGGTGCCACGGCTGTCGAACAAAGTCAGGACAACCGGCTCCGCTTCCGGCGGCAATTGCAGACCATCGTCCTGAATCCTGGCGATGCCCTTCAAACGGACGAGCGCGCCGGGTTCGTACACCGGCCGATCCGTGAACATCAGGATCCGCGCCTCCGGCTCCGGTAATCTCCACGCGACGGGCAAGCCGAGGCCGTACCGGACCAGCTCGCCCTCGTTCATCGCATACGCGACCACGTCCTCACCTTGAGTCGCCGTGATCCATCGGGCCTTCTCGGCTCCCTTCAGCACCAGCCTTCCCAGCCCATCGGTTCGTCCCCGTGAAATCACCTCGTCTCCGGCCCCGCTCAAGCGAACTTCCGCGCCAGCGACCGCTCGGCTGTCCGTCAGCGAGAACACGTGAACGGTGGTCCCGTCCCGGCCCTGTTTCCACTGCAGCCCGACATCGGTCATCTGCACGATCGTTTGGGCGCCAACCCGGTTTCCGGTCTCGACCGGTTGCAGATCGATGAACAACGGGCCGCCGCCGCCGCCGGCCAAAAGCCCAAGATCCAACGACGCTCGCACGGCCTTGTCGCCGTCCGTCCGAATCGGCAAGTAGCGGGTGGCCAGTGTTTTTCCCGGAACGAGATCGAAGGGATAGTCGCGCTCCGCCTCGCCATTCCGCATGCGCAGCCGGTAACCGGCCATCGTTTGAACCAGCGTCGCCGGATCCAGACGCTTCACCCGCACCCTCACCCGGCGGGTGTTGAACGCCAGGAAATCCAGCACTCCCCTCCCCTTCCCCCAACGCGTGTCATCAGCCGTGGACAGGACGACGCGCGGCGGCAACGGCTCGAAACGAACATTCTCCGTGACCTCCTCCAGCAAGCTCTCGCCCGCCCGCGATTCCAAGCCGGTCCGCGCTGTCACCCTGTAATTCCGCCCCGTTTCAAAGGCACCGCTCAAAGCGATCGCCCGATAACGGAGTTCCATTTGCAAATCGGCTGGGCTCGGCTCCACCGACACCCAGTCCGTCAGCTTCCCGTGCGATGGCCAGGCCGGATGCCGCGTGAACCGAACCTCAATCGATTTGGGCGAGGTGTATGAGTTGACCGCCGCCATCTCCGTGACACTCATGCCGACGATTCGTCCGATCTTGACCGTTCGATCGGACCTTAAAACCATACCGTCCGTCTGTGCCGGCAAACCTTTTTTGAGCACCAACTGCCAGTCCGTTCCCGGCGGCAATGCGAAACGCGGGCGTATACCCACCGCGTTGCCAGCCGTGTCCGATTGGGCCTTCGGCACCTCTTTCCATGCCGCCGGAACTTGGCTGCTCTTCAAGCCGGGATTGCCATCGATCTTGTGCCCGGGCAATTCCGCCCCTGAGAACCGGATGACTTCGGCTGGTCGCGACACAACCCCGCTCCGGAACTCACAGTACGTGGCGATCTCCGCCGGTGACACATTGGCGTTGAAGGCGACATGAATCTCAGGCTGCCCCCAATTTCCATCGAAGCTTGCAAAACGCGTGCGGACGTTTGCGATGTCGAAGTCCGGCGTGGTGAAGCTTCGCGAAAGACGCGCAGGGACCAGTTCACCACGCGCATTGCGCAATCCGGTCGCGAGACGGTAGCGATAGGTCGTGCCCATCCTCGGGATTTCGTCGTGAGCGTAAACGCCTTCGCGGGGGCTCAACCAGACGAACGTGCCTTTCAACATCGGCTCCACCACCAGGGGAGATTCGACCGCCACGCTTCCCACGGCTTCCGCGCCAACGATGTCCTCATCGAACAGCAGGTCCAGGCGGGTTGATGAATTGAACTCGGCCGTTGTCAAGCGCAGCCGAGCCCCTTCCGACACCTCGCCGTGACGCTCAAACGTCGCGACAAGGGCGACCAGCAAGATGACGACAAGATTCCACGCGATCAAAGCGCGCAATCTTGCCGATGTAGGGTGCGGTAACATCGGCAAAGGCTCGGTTCGATCCCAACTCTCCCACCCATTTACGGTCCCACAAGCTCGACTTATTCACCGCATCCTCCGTTGGGTCACACCTGCGGCCCCCTCCCGTCACACAATCTGACGATACGACAACGCGATCCCATCCATCGACCGACCGCCTGCCCCGCATCAAAATTTCCACGAGAATCCGGTGAACACCGTGAGATCCTCCGCCTCGGCGTTTAATCCGATCAGTGTTCCGGCATCGAGCTGTAGGTGCTCCCGCAACGCGTAGGTGAGACCGCCACTGAAAAAGCTGTTGTAGGGATGGTCTCCCGCCACACCGAGGTACTCGAGATAGACGCCCACACGTGACGTCAGATCGATTCCGAGCACAAGCGTGTGCGAAAAGGCCCAGTCCTTACCACCGTCGCCTTCGTCCACGACCCGGTCCACCTGCGCCTGCGCGCCCAATCCCCAACGCTCTCCGGCGCGCCAAGAAAACGGCAGCGCCAATCCGCCTTCCCATTCGCCGTTGCTGATGGCGGAGCCGCTTGGAATTTTTACAAAGGGCAGCAAACCGAAGGCAGTGGCTCCGTCGTCATTGCCCCAAAGGTTGTGTTTCAACCGTAGCGTCAGGTCGCTGATATCGGCCGCGCTTGTCTCCACGCCGCCGGTTTTACTGGTCTCCTTTTGGTACGGCGTGACGATCAGTTGGAGATCCGTATCGTCCCGAAGGCCGATCTTGATGTTGCTCTCCATGATTCCCAACGACTCCGTTCGGGTTCCGTCTCGGTCATCCCGGGTGAAGGTCACAAAGGAACTTTCCAACTGAAATCGTCCTCGATCCACCGTCACGGGGCTTTCCGTCGCGTCGGGCCGGTCGGTTTCCAGTTCCCGCAGCACCTTCTCCCCCATCTGCGCAGCTGAGAGCCATCCCGAGCTGAGCGCAATAAGAAGACTCCACAACATGATCCGAACAGTGAAACGACGGTAGAACATAGTTAAATAAATATTTATCAGGTTTGTTTTATTTAATTAGGTTTAGCTAACTTTTTGAAGCCGTGTAAACAATTTTCTTCCCTTTGGGTGTCCCGCCGCCGCCTAAACGCTGTCGTTTCCTTTCCGTCGTCGCTATCGCGCCGACCCGGATTCAAGCAGGTCGCGAATCAATCGCGGTGGGGTCGCTGTAAGGTCCCACTGCCTCGTCACGCCGCTCCAGTCCCCTGTCGCTAGGTACTTGCCCTCGGGATCAATCGCCAGGGCGTAGATCCAATCATCGTGCGCTTTCCATTTGCCCAGGATCCGGTCGCTTTCTCCGTCGATGATCCGGACGACTCCGTCCCGGTCAGCGGAATACAGGCGCTTTCCGCTTGGATGCCACACGATCGCCGTCACCTCGGCATCGTGATAGCGCACGATACGCACCATGCGGCCGATTCCCGGTTGCCAGATCCTGACCGTCTTGTCGTCTCCTGCGGAAGCGCAGTATGGGGGAAGCGTCTGACCGCCAAAACGCATCAATGGCCGCATGGCGACGGCGTTTACAATTTCCGTATGATTGGCTAGGGAACGCTGGATGCGCCCGTCGTCCGTTCCCCAAACCTTCAGGGAACGATCCGCGCTCGCGGTCACCAACAACTCTCCTTCCGGATCAAAGCATAGATCCAATACAGCGCGGGTATGTTTAACCAATCGGTAAATCGGCTCTTCTGCGATCGTGTCATTTGGAACCTCGTGAACCGACACCGTTCGGTCGGCTGAACTGATCGCGATGCGATTTCCCTTCGGATGCCAAGCGATCCCTGTCGCCTCGTCCCGGAAACCTCCCACTTTGCCCAAAGCATGTCCCTCCGGCCAACTCCGCAAGGTCACCGATCCACTGGATCCGGCAAGACCTCCACAAATCGCGAGTATCCTGCCATTCGGAGAAAACTCCAGAGCGGTGATCCTGCCCAATGCTCCATCCAACGTTCGTTGAAGCCCGCCTTCGACGCCATAGATCCTCACGACCGGGCCAGTGCCGACCAGAAGAGATCGGTCCGAGGAAAAAACCAGCGATCGGACGGGAGCCGCTTTGGATGAAAGCGCAGCCAAAACGGCTGCCAAGAACAGTCCCGTTATTGGCGGCGCGCCACGCACGAATCAACTCATGCGCATCGGCATGAGAACGTAGAGAAACGGGCCGTTGACCCGGACGATGCCCGGACTCAGCTCGTCGTTGAGTTCGATGAAGATTTCGTCGCTCTCGAGAACCTTGAGGGGATCCATCAGGTAACCGGGATTGAACGCGATCGAGATGTCCGGACCGTTGTAGTTGATCGCGATGCTTTCCCGACCTTCCCCGACCTCGGGCGTGTTTGCCGTGATCGCGAGGTTGTTCTTTGTGAAGGCCATCTTGACCGAATTCGACTTGTCGTTGGTCATGATCTCGGCCCGACGCAAGGCCTGGAGGAGTTCCTCGCGGACCAAGGTCACCCGTTCCTTGGTTTCGTTCGGGATGACCTGCTTGTAGTTCGGATAGTTGCCCTCAACCAACTTCGAGATGAGGACAATGCCGTGCTGGCCTTCGCCGTCGAGGGTGAAGGAAATCTGGTTCTCGGTGAACCGAATGATGACATTGCCCGTGTTTTGCAGAAGGCGGTTCAATTCCGTCACCGCCTTGGTCGGAATGATGATTTCGCCCGTGGCCGTGTTGTCGCCATCCAGCTCTTCTTCTGTCATCGCCAAGCGCCGTCCGTCCGTCGCCACCATGGTCACCTTGTCCGATTTGAAGCTGACATAGACCCCGTTCAACACGTAGCGGGATTCATCCATCGAGATCGCGATCGAGGTCTTCTTCAGCATCGCCTTGACCTTCTCCTGAGGAAGGGTGACGGCGGCGGATTCCTTGAACTCTGGCGTGGGCGGAAACTCGTCTGCCGCGATGCCGTTGATTTTGTAGAAGGAGGCTCCTGCCTTGAGACTCGAGACACTCTTTTCGTTGGTATCCAACTCCACCTCTGGAGCCTGCAACTCGCGCACGATGCTGAAGAAGCGTTTTACAGGAATGGTGGTTCCCCCACTCTTCCCAATCTTCGCCTCGACCGAGCAGGAGACGGTCACATCCAGATCCGTCGCGGTAAACCGCAGACGATCGCCCTCGCCGCTCAACAGAACATTGGAAAGGACCGGCAACGTCGTGCGCGAACTCACGACGTTCTGCACAGCCTGGAGGCCCGCGATGAGCTGGTCTTTGGCGATGGAAAGCTTCATTACTATATATAGATGAGAGTTCTTCTTTAACGAAAAACAGTCTTATTAAGGGCGGTGAATAAGGAAAACAACCCTCTGTGTCAAGCGCCCAGCATGCAGAAACACCATATCTGGTGGTGTGAATATCTTCGGGGTCCTACGGCTAGTTGTTGGCACAAGCCGGGCTTGTGGACAGTATCAACAATGCCGTGGGTAGGTTGCTCCATGGGTTATCGAGAGGTTGTTAGCCGGTCGATTACAGTCGGCAGCTGTGCGACGACGTGGTCGATGTCCTCCGTTGTAGTCTCGCGGCCCATCGAAAACCGAACCAATGCGTTGGCCTCGGCTGCCGGGACTCCCATTGCTTTCATCACGTGTGAGGGCTCCAAAGAACCGGCAGAACATGCGGATCCGCTGGAAGCGCAGATTCCGACCAAATCTAAACCAGCCATAAGGCTTATCCCATCACAGCCGATAACGGTAAAGGAAATCGTATTATCACAAAAACAGGTGGATGAACCACGATAGTTGGTCTTTTCCATGACATTTACCAGTTCCAGCAGGCGTCTGCGGAAAGGAGACAAATGATGTGAATCGAAGACAGGTTTCCGGACAAAGCGCTGCAATGAGGCTGTGAAGCCGGCAATGGCTGCCAGGTTTTCGGTTCCCGCTCGGCGTTCGTTCTCGTGGCCTCCGCCGAAGAGAATCGGATCCGGCTGCAAAGGCGAACGGACATAGAGGAGGCCGGCCCCGCGGGGACCGTGGAATTTGTGGGAACAGGCTGACACCAGATCCGCGTTGAATTGGTCAATCGAATCGAATTTCTGTTTGCCGAACCATTGGACGGCGTCTGTGTGGAAGATGACTCCATTTTCCCGGCAGACTCGCCCCAGTTCGGCGACCGCTTGGACCGTCCCGGTCTCGTTGTTGGTGGCCATGATGGATGCGAAAGTGGTTTCGGGGGTGATGGCTTGCCTGAGATCGTCTGGATCCACGCGCCCTGTCGAATCCACCGGGAGTCGGGTAACTGAAAATCCCTCTTTTCGCTCCAAATAGTCGAAACAATGTAAAACAGCGTGATGCTCTATCGTTGAAGTAATTAGATGTCGTCCGTTTTCCCGCAATAATCGGGCCGTTCCCATGACCGCCAAGTTGTTGGCCTCGGTTCCGCCGGCGGTAAAAACGATTTCCGACGGTTTGGCGCCGAGAAAGGTCGAGCAACGGTCTCGGAGATCGTCAAGCGAAGCCCGCGCGCGGCGACCGATGCGGTGAACGCTGGACGGGTTCCCCCAGATTTCGAAGAAAAACGGCTCCATTTCTGCCCGTACAGCGGGGTCGATCGGAGTGGTCGCGTTGTAGTCCAGATAGACAGTGCGCACGCGGCAGGATGACCGGATTCGGCCCGATGAGCAAACCGGATTCACCCGGTGAACAAGTTGTGAACAGAGTTCAAAGCGCGCTGTAATACAGCTGCCGAACCCTGCAATAATGAGGATATTTCATTAAATTGAGGGAGGAAAACGGTGTTTCAGAAACCTAGATTTTGCTTGCCGGATTGTGAGCATCTAATCAGGGTCATTCTGTTCGGCAGCGGAAAAACTCCGTGGGCCGGGCCTTTGTTTTTATAAGCCTACGAATTTTATGAGCAGCGAAAACACGAATGTAGCCTTCCCGGGAATTCCGACGACATCGGACGGGGCAGGCAGCGTTGTCTGGGTGGAAACCAACATCACGACCGGCGCTTGTGCTTACCCGATCACCTCATCCACGACGATGGGAACCGGGTATCAAACGGAATACTCTAACGGTAAAAAGAACCTTTGGGGGGACAATTTGCTGTTTATTCAGCCGGAATCGGAACATTCGGCCGCTTCCAGCTGCGAAGGCTACGCCTTGGCTGGCGGCCGCGTCACCAATTTCACATCGGGACAAGGTCTCGTCTTGATGAAGGAGGTTCTTTACACGATCGCGGGCAAACGGCTGCCGGTCGTTTTCAATATCGGAGCTCGCGCGCTGACGAGCCATTCGTTGAATGTTCACGCCGGTCACGACGATGTCATGGCGTGCGCGGACTGCGGATGGGGAATTCTTTTCGGTCGAAATGCGCAGGAGGCGGCGGACCTGGCATTGATCGCGCGTCGGACGGCGGAGGATTCCGAGACGCCTTTCATGAACGTGCAGGACGGCTTTCTCACGACTCATACCATCGAGAACGTGAAATTGCCGGAGCTTGATTTCATGAAGGAGTTCATCGGCGATCCCTGCGAGAAGCTGCGGAACATGATGGATCCGAGTTTCCCGATCATGTCCGGTGTCGTTCAGAATCAGGACTCCTACATGAAGGGCAAGATCGCCCAGCGGAATGTCACCGACAATATCCCTGCGGCGCTTCAGAAGGCCTTCGACGAGTATGGAGCCAAAACCGGCCGTCAATATCGGATGGCGGATCCCTACCGCATGGAAGACGCGGAATATGCCGTGGTGGGAATGGGCGGCATGATGGAAACCGCCCAGGCTGCGGTCGATTGGATG
>JADHOF010000150.1 GCA_016779125.1 Verrucomicrobiia bacterium
ATCGACTCCTACCCATCGACGGCGCACGCGTTCAAGGCCTTGCTGGCGGAACTCGCATGGGACTCGGGCGACATGAACAAGTTCCTCAAACTGGCCACCGAAGTCTTTGTCAAAGACGCCGACGCCCTTCGCGTCATCCACTTCCCTCCCGACGACAAATGCCCGGCCATCGTCCTCGAGCGACTGATCAGCCACTACATCAACACCAACGACGAGAAGAATCTCATCGCCGTGGTCTCGACGGCGGCCCGGGGCGGATTCCTGCCGAATTCCCCACGCCTGCAGGCGGCAGTATCCCGCGCCTCCCTGCTCATCCCGCCACCCGCACCGCAGCAGGCAGCGCCCCCTGCAGGCTTCACCACACCGGCGTTTTCTACTTCGACGAACGCTCCGGCTCCGGCCCCTTGAGGTATTTGAACAAGTCGCTGTCGGTCGTCAGGATCAGCGTTGAATCCTTCGACAGCACCCGTTCCAAGGTCTCCATCGTTTTCAGAAACTCGTAAAAATCCACCGCCTCAGGACTTCGGTTGAAGGCGCTCGCATAGATCTCCGTCGCCTTCGCGTCCGCTTCACCCTGCACTTCCTGAATCCGCTGATAGGCTTCCGACTCGATCGCCTGCAGATCCTTCTCCTTGTCGCCGAGAATCTTCGCGGCTTCCTCCTCCCCCTCGGATCGAAAACGCTCCGCGATCTGCTGCCGTTCACTGATCATCCGCTGGTAGATCTGCTCACGCACACTCTGATTGTAATTGATCCGTTTGAAGCGCACATCCAGCAGCTCAATCCCGAAATCAATCAGCTTCGGCGCGGCATTCTCAAAAATCTCCGCCTCCACCAAAGATCTCCCCTTCTCGATCGCACGCCATCCAGCGAGGTTCGTGCTGACGTTCTCCGGCAGATCGTCCCGCATCGGCGAACGCCCCTTCGTTGTCCGCACGATCTCGATCAACTGATGCTTCGCGATCGCATTTCGGATCTCACTGCCCAGAATATCGTCCAGTCGGGACTCCGCCCGCCGCAGGTCCCTGAGGCGCACGAAAAACTGCGTCGGATTCGAGATCCGCCAACGCCCGAACGCGTCCGCCACAATGTAGGTCTTGTCCTTGGTCGGCATTTCGCTCGGCTCCCCGTCCCACGGCAGCACACGCTTTTCGATCCGATTGACATCCTGCACGAACGGCAGCTTCACGTGCAGCCCCGCATTCGTGATCGGCTCACCGACCGTTTCACCAAACTGGGTGATGATCACCTGCTCCGTCATCGGCACCGTGTAGAGCGCGCCCGACAGCACGATCAACGCCACCAATCCAACAACACCAAATATGATTGCTCCTCCGATCGCCTTCATTTCGTCCTCCCGTCATCTCCAAGTTGCAAAAGAGGCAGCACCTGCTTTGCCGCCTCATCAAGAATGATCTTCCGCCCCACCTGCGGCATGATCTCGGCCACCGTCTCCAGATAGATCCGCCGTCGGGTCACCGCCGGCGCCTTTTGATATTCCAAAAACATCGCGTTGAAACGCGCCGCATCGCCTTCCGCCTCGTTGATTCGCTTGATCGCGTAACCCTCCGCCGTCCGGATCTTCCCCTCCGCCTCACCGCGCGCCCGCGGGACGGTGCGGTTGTATTCTCCGTTCGCCACATTGATTGAGCGCTCCTTCTCCTGCTGCGCCTGATTCACCTCGTTGAAGGACGGCTGCACCCGGGGCGGCGGATTCACATTCTTGAGCTGAATCTGGTCGATCCCCAGCCCCAGCGCGTACTTCGCGATCAATTCCTCCAGCTTCACTTGCGCCTCATGTTCGATGTCCTGCCGTCCGATCGTAATCACCTCGTCCACCGTGCGGTCTCCGACCACCTCCCGCATCACCGATTCCGACGCGGCCCTCAACGTGCCGTCTGCATCAAAGACGTTGAAAAGATAATCCTTCGGATCCTTGATACGGTACTGAATCACCCACTCCACGGTCGCCGCGTTGAGATCCCCCGTAACCATGCTCTTTTCCCTTTCCCGTTCGTCCTCCGAAGCCGAGTGCTGCCCGTGAAAGGTCGCCCCGGGGGTACCAAACCCGAATTCCGCCTTAAGCTGTCGCTTCACCGGCACCAACATCACCTCATCGACACCAAAGGGCAGCTTGAAGCGCAAACCCGAATCCACCGTGCTGTGATACTTCCCAAAGCGGGTCACAACCCCGAGAAACTCCGGTTGCACCGTATAAACCGTCGTCGTGAGGCCCAACAAAAGCGTCAACACCGCCAGTCCGATGATGTAAGGCTCCAGCCTCACCGTATAAATCGTGTTCCCGACCCGGATAACCATGCCCGCAACCCTGCCAGAAGCCACCCCCTTCGGCAACTGCGATCCCAAATCCACCCGGTGAGCCAACAACAGATCCCCCATCACGGCGCCGATCACTCATGGACCGAAAATAAATCCCAAACCTTTTCAAAACCGGCTTGCATCCCCTCCCGTTGCTCCCTATTTTCCCCGTCCCTTTTGGTGCAGGCGTAGCTCAACTGGATAGAGCACCTGACTACGAATCAGGAGGTTCGGGGTTCGAATCCCTGCGCCTGTACCACCTTTTCATTCCCTCCCGTTTTCTGCGCCCCTTGCAGGGGCGAATCGTCACTTAGGCGCGTTCTTCGAAAGCTGCGAACCTCCCGCATGTGAACCGGTTTGGAGACGAAAAAACCCGCGCCGTTTCGGGCGCGGGTTGTGAATCTCAAATTCCCGGTCTCAGATAAACTCGTTGATGAGGTTTTCCAGGAATTCCTGGCGGCCGCTTTCGAGTTTGGGTTCACCGTTCTTGAGGGCGTGTTTCTCCAGCTGGGCGAAGCCAACCTTGCCGCTTTCGATCTGGGCTCCGATGCCGGAATCCCACGAGCGATAGCGATTTGCCACGAAGGAGGCGAGGCGACCGTCCTCACGGACTTTCGCGGCAATCTTGAGGCCGCGCGCGAAGGCGTCCATGCCCCCGATGTGGGCGTGGAAGAGATCGTCCGGCTCAAAGCTTTCGCGACGAACCTTGGCGTCGAAGTTCACGCCTCCCGTGGTGAAGCCGCCATATTTCAGCATGGTAAGCATGCACTGCGTGGTGAGGTAGATATCGGTCGGGAATTGGTCGGTGTCCCAGCCAAGCATCAGGTCGCCCGTGTTCGCGTCGATGCTGCCGAGCGCGCCGGCCGCGCCCGCGACCTCCATCTCGTGCTGCATGGAGTGCCCCGCCAAGGTGGCGTGGTTGGTCTCCAGGTTGAGCTTGAGATGTTTTTCCAGACCGTATTCGCGAAGGAAGTTCAGGCAGGCGGCGGAGTCGGAATCGTACTGATGCTTGGTCGGCTCCTTCGGCTTGGGTTCAATGTAGAACTGGCCCTTGAAGCCGATCTTCTTCTTGTAATCGACGGCCATGTGAAGAAATGCGGCCAGGTGATCCAGCTCGCGCTTCATGTTGGTGTTCCACAAGCTGGAGTAGCCTTCACGACCGCCCCAGAAGGTGTAGCCTTCTCCGCCCAGTTCCTTCGTGACTTCGAGCGCTTTTTTCACCTGCGCGGCGGCATAGGCGAAGACGTCGGCGCTGCAACTGGTCGCGGCCCCGTGCATGTAGCGCGGATGCACAAAGAGCTGGGCCGTGCCCCACAGCAGCTTGATACCGGTCCGCTCCTGCTCCTTCTTCAGGACTTTCGCGACGGCGTCCAGGTTCTTGTTCGACTGCGCAAGCGTCTTGCCGTGAGGCGCGACATCCCGGTCGTGAAAGGCGTAGTACGGAGCGCCGAGCTTTTCGACGATCTCGAAGAAATAGCGGACCCTATCCTGTGCCTGCTTGACCGTGCCTTCACCGAGTTCCCACGGGCGCTTGGCTGTTCCCCAGCCGAACATGTCGGCACCGGAACCGCGCATCGTGTGCCAATACACCACGGAGAAGCGCAGGTGCTCCTTCATGGTCTTGCCTTCGATCACTTCCTCCTCGTTGTACCACTTGTAGGACAAGGGATTCTTGGAGTCAGGGCCTTCGTAATTGATTTTCTTGATGCGAGGAAAAGCTGCTTTCGCCATAAGTCGGGAGAAATAAAGAAACCCGCAGCCTCACGCAAGCAGAATGCCCGTTGCCAAACAGTCAATCACCGATGAAATCCGTCCGAATCACAGCCCTGCTACTCATGACCGCCACCCTCTCCGCGCACAGCGCCCCCGTGGAAATCATCGCCCACCGTGGCGCGTCATTTGACGCTCCTGAAAACACCCTGTCGGCGGTGAATCTCGCCTGGGAACGGGACGCGGACGCGGTGGAGATCGACGTAATGCTCTCCAAGGACGGCCGGATCGTGGTCATCCATGACAAGGACACCAAGCGCCTCGCCGGAGTCGAACGCAAGGTCCTCGACCAGACTTGGGAGGAACTGCAGAAACTCGACGTCGGCAAATGGAAAGATTCGAAATGGGCCGGCGAAGGAATCCCCCTCCTCGGCCCGGTTCTGTCCACGATCCCCGCAGGCAAACGCATGTTCGTGGAATTGAAAACCGGACCCGAAATCGTTCCCGAATTGAAGCGCGCCGTTAAATCCGCCCGCAAACAGGCGGCCCAAATCGTCTTCATCAGCTTCAGCTTGGAAGCCTGCGCCGCCGCCAAACGCGAATTCCCCGAACACGAAGTCGCCTTCATCAGCCGCTATCGGGCCGGCAAGGAAAAGATCGAAACCCTCATCGACCAAGCCAGATCCGCCGGGCTCGACGCGCTCGACCTGGACGGCAACGGCTCCGTCGGCAAACGGGAAGGCGAGGCGATCAAGCGTGCCGGCCTGAAGTTCTACGTCTGGACCATCGACGATCCCGATCGGGCGAAGGAACTTATTTCCGCCGGTGTCGACGGTATCACGACCAATCGCCCAAAGTGGCTGAGCGAGCGCTTGCGATAACCGCGGGCCGCCCCCTAGCCTGCAGCCATGGACGCAGCGCGACCCGTGATGAAAGCCCCCCCCACGCGCTCTTTCGTCGGCCGCTATTTCGATTACATCGGCCATCGGTGGCTCGCCCTGCTCCGGACGATACGCGGTGTCGGCTCGTTCGCGCTCATCACGTTGGGGGTGACGGTGACCAAGTTCGGCCACTCGACGCGAGTGATCCATCCGCTCATCGGAAGTCAGATTCGCCGCGCCGGTGTCCGCCTCCTCCCCATGGTCTTCTTCCTGGGCGCTGCTCTCGGCCTGGTGATCATCGGACAAACCGTCGCACTGCTCACGCGCGTCGGGGCGCAGCAATATATCGGCACCGTGATGAACACGGTCGTCTTTCGGGAACTCGGTCCGCTCGCGGCCGCCATGATGGTGCTGGGCAGGGTCGGCACCGCCACGGTCGTCGAACTTGGCACCAAACGAGCCCAGGGGGAAATCGACGCGCTGGAGGCGCTCGGAATCGATCCGGTTCACTACCTTGTCGTGCCCCGGGTGATCGGACTCGGCCTGTCGATCTTTTCGCTCACAATTTATCTGATCTTGGTCGTGATGCTCTCCGGCATGCTCTTCGCCTTCCTCACCGATGTGCCGATCTCACCGACGGAATATTTCGGGCAAATTGCCAACGGACTGACCTATCAGGACTTCGGATTCCTGGCGGTCAAAACGATTCTCTTCGGAACGATCATCGCGGTCGTCACCTGCTACCACGGTTTGGCACAGCCCATTCGCTTGGAGCAGGTGGCCGAAGCCGCAACCCGCGCCGTTTCCCAATCGGTCACGGGCTGCCTCATTCTTGACGCGTTTTTCATCCTGCTCTACGTCGTTCTCAGTGCCAAATGACCGACGAATCCGACAACACAGAACTGCTCCGCGTCGATTCGGCCGTCATCCCGTGCACGACCGGATCCATCCAAATCAGAGACGTCAACTGGACCCTCAACCGCGGCGAGTTTCACGTGATTGGCGGCCTCAACTGGTCCGGCAAAACCGATCTGCTCACGACCCTCGCGGGACTCCAACGCCCCGTCGGCGGCTGCCAATATCTGTTCGGCGTCGATATCGATTCCGCCTCCCGCGCCGAACTCACCGACCTGCGGCAGCGGATCGGCTTCGTGTTCGAACAGGATGGCCGCCTTTTCACAGATCTAAACGTCGCGGAAAACCTCGCACTCCCGCTCAGCTACCATCGGGACTGCCCGCCCGGCGACGTGATGAAGGACGTGCTCCGGATCTTGCGGATTTGCGGACTGGAAACACGCGCCACATCGAATATCAGCGAGCTCAGCCGTTCTTTGCGTCGGCGGGTCGGCCTGGCCCGCGCCCTGGCCATGGAACCCGAGGTGCTCCTGATCGACACGCCCTTGGGGAATTCAGATCCGGTCCAATGCAGGTGGTGGGTGGATTTTCTGACCCGCCTTCATCGGAACAAAATCGCCGACATGACCGCTCCGTCAGGCATCGTTGTGACCGTCGAGGATTTTGGCGCCTGGCTCGCGCCCGAGCGCCAATTTGCCCTGCTGGAGAACGGCCGCTTCCATCAGCTTGGAGATTCCGCGAGCCTGACAGACAGCACGCTCCCCACAGCCCGTGAAATGCTGACCGGCAACGCTTAGCGCGACCGTCGCGAATCAAGATTCAAAATGTCCCTCAACGACCTGACCCCAAACCTCCGGACCCGACTCAACCGAGTCGAGCATGTCGTCGGCGTGTTCGTGCTCCTGGCCGCGCTCATTCTCGCGGCCGGCTTCTGCTACTACGTCTACTTCACGGCCAAGAAGAAGGGCTGGTTCGAGGTCAAGGCCCCGTTCCATTGCATTGTCGACAGCGCCCAGGGACTTTCCGAAGGACAGCCTGT
Source organism: Verrucomicrobiia bacterium (assembly GCA_016779125.1). GTDB lineage: Bacteria > Verrucomicrobiota > Verrucomicrobiia > Limisphaerales > JAYPXF01. Next base: position 6,805 of record JADHOF010000150.1, read on the forward strand.
CACCATGATGGGCTTCAAGGTCGGCGAAATCACCAAGATCACCGCCTACCCAGCGGGCAGCGCTGAAAACGTCTACGTCGAGTTCGTGATCAAGGGCGCATACGTCGGCTACATGTGGACGGATTCAAAGGTCCGACTCGGGGCGGGCGACCTGCTCGGAAACCGATCGCTCGAGGTCCTCAAGGGAAACTGGCAGGGCGGCTGGACCAATTCGGACGGTTCCACCGTGCAGGCAATCTACAAGGTCGCAGACAACCAGATCAAAGAAGTCGTCACAAACAGCGGCCCGAAAGAATGGATCTACCAGCCTTGGACACGAAAGGCCGAACCGTATTTCATGGACATCCTTGAGGACCCCGCCCTCGCTGAACGGGCAAGCAGCATTGTCGGCATGGCCGAATCCGCGATGCCCGGAATCCTGGCTCTCACCAACCAGGTTCAAATGACCCTCGACACGGCCAACTTCGCGATGTCGAACCTCAATCAGCGAATCCGCGAATTCGAGCCGATCCTCACCAACGCCAACGCACTCGTCGCCGGCTTCAAGCCCGCTTCGACCAACGTCTCGATCATCACCGGCAACCTGACCAACGCCAACGGCGGCCTCGGTCAATGGCTCTTCCCCACCAACCTCACCGCGGAGACCCAGATGACGCTCGTCTCCGTCCGCGACACCCTCGCTGCGGCGCAATCCGCGCTCACCAACGCCACACTCGCCCTGGCCAGAATCGACTCCACCGTCGGCAACACGGACACAAATCTGGGAAATCTCATGCAGAAGGTCGGACTGTCCCTGGAAAACCTCGCAGGCATTACCTCGAACCTGAACGCGCAGGTGAATTCCAACACCAACATGCTCCACGAGGTGTCCGACGCCATCCGGCACACGGATGAATTCGTGCAGGGATTGAAGCAGTTTTGGCTGTTTCGCCGGACGTTCAAGAGGATCGAAGAGGATGAGAAATAGTCCCGCCTCACAAGTTTCGCCCGATCTTCACGCAAGACGGATTGACTCCGCTCCCGCGCGAATTAACGTGCCGCCGTCCGTCCAGACACGGGCCACGTAAATGATCACGACCAAGCGTTACGACTACATCTCGATCGAAAAAATCGGCGTCCATCCCTCCGTCGGAAACCACCGCCACCTCGACACCGCCAAGGTGTCCCACTACGTCCAGGACATCACCGAGCACGGCCTGCTGGAACCGCTGGTCATCTGGGAGCGAAACAACAACGAATACTTTCTGGTCGGCGGGTTTCATCGCATCGAGGCAATGCGGGCGATTCGCAAGAAAAACCCGGGCTACTTCGACATGGTGGACGTGCGGGTCGTCTCCGGCGAACCCGATGAGATGCGCGCGCTGAACCTGAAACTCAACGCCGATCGAGTCGACACCAAGCTCACCGACTACTTCGACACCATCATCCACCTGAACAACGTCAACTGGTCGAACGACAAGATTGCCCAGTTCCTCGACAGACCCGTTGCCTGGGTGGACGACATCATCCAGTTCGTTCCCGGCATGCCGGCCGAAGTCCGCGACCGCCTCGCCAAGGAGACGATCTCATGGACCCGCGCGAAGGCCATCTGCAAGGCGGTCCGCCAAAGCAAACCGGGCCACGAGGCCAAGGAGTTGAAAGCGCAGCTCGCGGCGCTGGAAAAGCCGGCGACGGCGGGGCCGAAACAGGGACGCGTCCTTACCATCAAGCAGGCCAAACGGCGGCTCTCCGACCATTTGAAGAGCACACCGAAAACGTCCTATCAGCTCGATGGCGAAGACCTCCTCTCCCTCCTGCTCGTGATCGAGGGCAAGGAATTCACCGAGAAACACCGTGCCCGGGTGGAGGCCAAGTTCCCCCATTTCTTCACGAAGAATTCCGGGAAGTAACCCCCTGCTCAATCATCATCCCGCGCGCCCGTCAGGAAGGGCAGCACATGCCAGAGGAAGTACGCGAGCGAAGTCAAAAACGCGGCAACATAAGTCCACGCGGCGGCGTTCAGCACCCTGTTCACCCCATCCGTCTCCGCTCCCGGAGCCACCATGCCCGTTTCGAGAAGCAGTCTCTTGGCTCGGGCCGAGGCGTCAAATTCCACCGGCAAGGTCACGAGATTGAAGGCCATGATCACTCCCCAACCCAACGCGAGAATCGCGAAGCAGGCGTCGGGCCGGATCACTCCCGTGAACAAACCCAGCAGGGGCAGCCACGTGACAATCTGGCTGGCCACGCTGGTCACGCCGACCGCCGCCATTCGGAGCTGCAGAGGCGCGTAGGCCCGCGCGTGCTGCAACGCGTGGCCCGCCTCATGCGCTGAAACACCCAGCGCAGCGACCGAACGCCCGTGATAGTTGTCGCGAGACAAGACGAGCCGCCGATGCCCCGGATCGTAATGGTCCGTCAGCATTCCGTCCTGCGCGCGAATCTCGACATCATGAATGCCCGCCCGCCGAAGGATCTCCGCAGCAGCCTGCGCGCCGGTCAGCCCTGAGGACGCCGCCAGTCGCGAGTAGCGGGCGTAGTTGCTCTTCACCCTCGCGGAGGCGATGAGTGAAATTCCCAATGTGCCAAAAAAGAGCAGTAAAAGCATTGTCCGTGAACCCTTCCATTTCCTCTCAGTTTCGAAAATACGCCGGTGCCCCGAACGGACACCGGCGCGTGTGAATCTCGCAGTCTTCCGGATCAGACGATCTTCACATCAATGACCTTGGGCAGCGCCTCCTCCCGCTTCGTCAATCCGATCTGAAGCAGACCGTCGCGGAATTCCGCCGTCACCGCCCCCGGGTTCACGTCGTCCGGCAGACGGAAACTCCGCGCAAAGCGACCGAACGTGCGCTCGTTTCGCAGGCAGGTGCTTCCCTCCGCCGTCACCAGCGCCTTCCTCTCACCCGTGATGTGAAGCCATTCACCTTCGACCTTCACCTCGATATCTTCCCGCGTCAGACCGGGAAGTTCGGCAACGATGCGATAGGAGCCTTCCTCCTCGTGCACATCCACAAGCGGCGCCCACGTGCCGCCATTCGTGCGCGCCCTGTCCGCACCCACGAAAGCCGTGGCGAGCCGTTGCTGGAGTTCGTCCATTTCCTTGAAGGGATTCCATGTGGTTACTGCATTCATCTCAACTATCCTTTCGCTTGTTTCGCGGCAGTGATCTTATGTCCGGTTCCCGCGTTCCGCCGCTTCGCCGCGTGAACCCTCAATTCGAGCGGATCAACAACAGTTCGCATGCCAAGGGGGAATTCAGCGCAAAGCGGCCGAAAAACGCGAAAATCAAGCCCGTCAACATTCGAACCCGTGCGCGTTCTGTGACAGCGCACGTGTCAGCCCGCAAACAACCTGTCCCACACGTCACACTCCGTGCCATCCGTTCTTCTTGCCGCGCGTCCGGCACAGGCCTAACGTGCGGATCATGTTGGCAGAGCGCTTGGATCTGCGCCAAAACCGGCGCGGCCTATGGTCGGTGACGACAATACTCGTCGTGCTGAACCTGGTGGTGTACGCGGGGCAGATGGTCGCCGAGCGGAACGCTTGGGATTACCTGAACTGGCTCGCCCTGCGTCCGGTCGCGCTGCTCGACGGGCACGTCTGGCAGGTGCTCACCTACCAGTTCCTTCACGACCCCGACAACATTCTGCATCTGCTGCTGAACACGGCCATGTTGTGGTTCTTTGGACGGCAGGTGGAAGGCTTTCTCGGAAGGAT
>JADHOF010000151.1 GCA_016779125.1 Verrucomicrobiia bacterium
ACACTCCTTCGCTAGCGTCCTCGGCCCTGTTGGAAGACAGGATTTTCTATACGGGTTGGTAGCTCAATGGTAGAGCAGCGGCCTTTTAAGCCGTTGGTTCCCGGTTCGAGTCCGGGCCAGCCTACCACCATTCCCCCTTCGCGGATTGACTCCCCCTCCCCCCCACGCCTACCAATGCGCTTCTTCTGCCACCACTGATGTCATTCTACACCCAGATCGTTGAGCAGCTGAAAAGTCATCGGGAACTCCTGTGGTGGCTGGGCGCATTTTCGGTGTTCACCTTTCTGCTCAGCATCGTGCTGGTTCCCTGGATGCTGGCCCAACTGCCGGCGGACTACTTCTCCCACAAACGACGGCACCGGACCGAGTGGGCAAACCGGCATCCATTCGTCCGGTTCCTTTTCAAATGCGGCAAGAACGTCGGAGGATTCATCCTCTTCATCACAGGCCTCTTCATGTTTGTGCTTCCCGGCCAGGGCCTCATCACCATGTTTGCGGGAATGGTGCTGATGGATTTCCCGGGCAAGTACAGGATCGAACGATGGGCGGTGAATCGTCCACCGGTCATCCGGGTGATCAACTGGTTGCGGGCGCGCTTTGATCGCCCCCCCTTGGAAACCTTCCATCTGAACGAAAAAAATCCCGCCTCCGAATCCGGAAGCGGGACTGAATCAGAGTAACCTCTGTCGGTTTAGTGCTTTTTCGGCACACCGTACTTTGCAAGCTTTCCGGCAACTTCCGCGCCGTGCCCGGCAGTATTCTGCGCCGTGTCGACCTCGAGAATCCGACCGTCTTTCCCGATGATGAAGGTGTAACGACGCGGCACCTTTTGCTTCGCGTCCACAACCCCGTAAGCCGTGGCCATCTTGCGCGACGAGTCGCTCAGGATCGGATAATCCAACTGCAACTCCTTGGCAAACTTGGCATTCATTTCCGGCGTGTCGCAGCTTGCCGTGAAGAACGCGACGTCATATTGATCCAAGCCGGATCCCTCGGGGCGCGCCTTCACCTCAAATTTGCGATTTCCCGCCATGTTGAAGGTGTAGCCTTCCTTCACGCCCTTGGAGCGAAACGAATCGCACTCCGCAGTACAACCGCCTGTGAACGCCTTTGGAAACCAGGCGATCACCACGGCCTGCTTCCCCTGAAACTGCTTGAGGGTGTAGGTCTTGCCGTCGCTCGCCTTCACGGAAAAATCCGGAGCCTGATCGCCCGCCTTCAGATCTTTGGCGGACGCGGTCAATGTGAATGCTCCGGCCAGCGCCAACGCGCCGAGAGCCCGACATGGAGAGGAGGAAATGTTCATGAGTCTATTGGATGTCTTTTGAGGTGGGATATTTAATCAAAAAAAGGGACGGCCGAAACCGTCCCTTTGAATTCAGCCCGATGCTCAGCCAAGTTTGCCGAGGCATTCCTTGATCGCCTCAAAGTTGGGCAGATCCTTCGGGGTTTCGGTCTGTTCGGCGTATTGAACGACGCCTTCCTTGTCGATCACGAACGCGGCGCGGGCGCTGGTGGAACCGAAGCCGAACAGGTCATCGAGCAACACCCCGTAGTCGGCTGAGGTCTTCTTGTTCAGGTCGCTGACCAGCGTGATGCTGATCTTTTCCTTCGCGGCCCAGGCCTCTTGTGCGAAAGGGCTGTCGACGCTGACACCGATCACGTCCGCGTTCAGGGCGGAATAGGCGCCGAGGCCGGCTGAAATGTCGCACAGTTCCTTCGTGCACACACCGGTGAAGGCGAGCGGCACAAAGAGGATCACGGTGTTCTTGGCACCGAAATTCGCGCTGAGCGTGACGTCCTTGGGGTCGCCTCCGACGGGTTTCGATTTGAGGGTGAAATCAGGAGCTTTGGTTCCAACTGCGATTGCCATGGTTCTTTGCTTTGTATTCTGAGTTGCGTTACGAGGTTGACTGGAGGCGGTTATATAGGGGCGGCCGGGAAACGGGTCAATGGGGGAATCGAGGATCGTTTTCTCGCGCACGCTCGCGGCACCTGCTACATCGGTCCTTGTGACGAAAATTCCGGTCAATCCCCCCAAAGCCGCTCCGGCCGTCGGCCCCTACAACACAGCGGTGCGCGCCGGCGAACTTCTGTTCTGCTCCGGCCAGATCCCGCTCGATCCGGAGACGGGGCAGATGGTTGTCGGCGACATCAAGAATCAGACCCGCCGTGTTTTGGAGAACGTCAAAACCATCCTTGAACACGAGAAGCTGACCTTTGCCAACGTCGTCAAAGCCACGGTCTACCTCACCGACATGGGGGATTTCTCGGATGTGAACGAAATCTACGCGGAGTATTTCACCGAACCCTACGCGGCCCGCGCGGCTGTCGCGGTCTCGGCCCTCCCGAAAGGGGCCGATGTCGAAATCGAGGTGATCGCCCACTACTGAGCGACGCCCGCTATTCGGCGGCGGAAAGCTCCAAGGTCTCGGCCTTTGGATGCGGCGTGTCTTCCTGTTTGTCGACGGAGCCCATCTGAGCGGGCGGAACGAGCGGCTTGCCTCGGTTGACCATCTCGTCGGGATGCTGGTCCTTGTGAAACTTCACGCTGACCACCTTGCTGACGCCGTGCTCCTGCATCGTGACGCCGTAGAGCACGTCGGACACGCCGATCGTCCGCTTGTTGTGGGTGATGATGATGAACTGCGAGCGATCGAGAAAGCGTTGCACCACGATGAGAAAGCGGTTGATGTTCGACTCGTCCAGCGGCGCGTCCAATTCGTCCAGCACGGCGAAGGGACTCGGCTTCACCTGATAAATTGAGAACAAGAGCGCGACGGCGGTCATTGTCTGTTCGCCGCCCGACAGCAGTGAGATGCTTTGCAGCTTCTTGCCCGGCGGGCGGGCGACGATGTCCACGCCGCTCTCCAGCATGTTCTGCTCGTCCACCAGCACCAGGTCGGCCTGACCGCCCCCGAAAATCTCCGAGAAGATCGATCGGAAGTTCTCACGAACCTGCTCGAAGGTGGTCTTGAACATCTCGTGGGTCTGTTTGTTGATGCGATCAATGACCTCCATCAGATCCTCCTTCGCCTTGACCAGGTCGTCGTACTGCTCCGTCAGGAAGGAGTATCGTTGCTCGGTCTCTTCGTATTCCTCGATCGCCACGAGATTGACCGGCCCCATCTGATCAATGCGGTCCTGCAAGCCCTCCACCTCGCCGGCCACGCCTTCCCAGTCCGTCGCGATCCCCTGCTCCTCCATCTCCTCCGGTGACAGCGTTTCGATCCGGGTTTCACCCTCGTCGGCCATCGTGATCGTGATGCATTCGCTTTCGATCGACTCAAGGCGCACGTGATACTTCTGCTCGATCTTTTCGCGCAGGTTCTCGACCTTCATTTCCTTCTGAGCCAGCAGCACGTCGATCGCCGCGCGCTTCTGCTGAAGCGAATCCAGATGATCCCGCTCTCCGCGCAGGCCGGATTCCAGACGGTTGACGTGCTCGACGAATCCGTTCCGCTGCTCAACCAACTCCGAGACACTCTGCTCCACCTGGGCGCACTCGTGACGAACGCGCTCAATTTCGTGCCGGGCCTTTGCAATCTCGTTTTCGGCCGCCGCCTTTCGTTCCAGAAAGCTGTTGATCTCCTTGCGTCGGCGCTCGATCAGGTGTTCGAGTTCCTGCAGGCGCTGCTCCAAAGGTCCCTGCTGTCGCTTGAGGGAGCCGTTCAGCTGCTCCTCGGCGGCCAGATCGACCTTGACCTCCGTCAACTCGTGCTGAGCGTGGTCACGATCCGTCCGAAGATCGTCAATCTGCATGGACAAGTCCTCCACGCGCTCACGGGTGCTTTTGTCGTTCGACTCGATTTCCGCGACCCGGTTGGCGAGATCAACATGCTTCTGCCCTCCTTCACTTTCCTGATCCGCGAGACTCTGAATTTCGTAGACGACGGTGTCGATTCGCTGTTCCAGATTCCTCTGGGACGTCAGCAGCGCGTTGTATTCACCCTCCCGCGCCGCGATCGTGACCTCATGGTGACGGAGCTCGGATTGGGCTTCCTGAAGCCCCGCCTGCAATCCCGTGATTTCGCTCTGTCGACCACCCTTGGCCCGGCTGGTTTCATCCACCCGCTGCGACACCGTCTCCAAGTCGGCCCGCAGCTCCGATATCTCGTTCTTGCGGGCCAAAATCGACGAGGCCGACTTGCCGGAAGCGCCCGCGCCGCCGCCCGTATACACTCCGAAACGGCTGAGAAGATCTCCATCAAGGGTCACAAAACCGCATCGCCCGCCGATCTCTTTCCACGCGGCGGTCGCGCGCGTCAAATCCTCCACCACCCGCACGTCCGCCAACAACGCACGCAGCAAGGGGGCAACATCGGCGTCCGCCTCCACGAGATCCGCGGCGGCGAGCCCGGGGCCTTCCTCCACGGCCGCGCTGGATGAGCGCGCCAGGCCGAGCGCCGCGATACTGGCCTTGCCCAACTTGTCGTTCCGAAGATCCGCGAGAATCTGTCGCGCCGCTTCGGGCTCCTCCGTCAGCACGAGCTGCAGCTGCTGCCCCAGCGCGGCTTCGATGGCGATGACATACTTCTCCTCCGGCACGCGAATCCGGTCCGCCAAGGAACCCACCACGGCGTCAGACTTTTTCATCGCGGCCAGAGCGGCATCGCTGAATCCCTCGTGCGACTGTTCCAGCTGTTCAAGCAGGTTGAGCCGGGAACGCTTGCCCGCCTGCTCGCGCAGCAGTTCGTCCAATTCGGCCCCAATCGTCGAGACCTCCCCCTGAAGCTCGGAGAGCCGTTGCTGCCGTTCCTCGATCGTCCCGCGCCGGGTGGCGACATCGAGCTTCTGCTGTTCGACGTTGTTGTTGAACTCGGCCAGACGGCGCTCCAATCCCGCGCGTTCCTCCTCCAGCTGAATCTTTTCGGCGGAGAGTTTCTCGAGCCGGACAATGTTGCCCTGCTTGTGCATGTCCAACGCGTTGATCTCGTTCCTCAGGCGGGTCAGTTCCTGATTCACGGAGAACGCGGCCGACTGCGCCTGCCTCAGTTCTTCCTGTCGCTGCGAGAGTTCCTGTTCGATCGCCGTGAGGGCCTCGCGACGCGTCTCGACAGCTTTCTTCTTTTCCCCAAAAGCGGTTTCGGAATACGCGAGCTTCTCCGCAACGGTCATCAATTCGATGCGCGAAATCTCGATGCGCTGCTCGGACTGCTCGATCTCGGTCAGCGCGGACTCGTTCTGCTCCGCCAATTCCCGCATCCGCTGTTCGCTGAACTCGATCTGCCGTTCGTGCCGGTCCGCTTCGGATCTCAACTGCATGCCCCGCTGGTGTCCCTCACCGATGCGGGAGTCGAGCGCGGTCATGGATTCTCTCAGCTGCTTGATCTCGTCCTCGGCCTTCAACAAGCCGCTGGCCGCTGTCGCATGCTCATCGCGCAGTTTTTCCCCCGCCGCGCGACGCTCCTCGATCTCCTGCAACAGCACGTCGTAGTGATGCCGCGCGAGCTGGGTCTCCAAGTGCTGCAGCCGCACCATGATTTCCTTGTAACGCCGCGCCTTGCCCGCCTGCCGCTGCAGGGAGCCGATCTGTCGTTTCACCTCGCGAATGGTGTCTTCGATCCGCACCAGATTTTGGTCCGTGTGATCCAGTTTCCGCAGCGCCTCCTTTTTCTGCTCCTTGAAGCGCGTGATCCCGGCCGCTTCCTCGAAGACCAGCCGCCGCTCTTCCGGCTTGCTCTGAATGATCCGCGTGATGTTGCCCTGCGCCATGATCGAGTAGCTCGAGCGCCCGAGCCCCGTGCCCATGAAGAGTTGCTGAATGTCCTTCAGCCGCGCGGGCGCCTTGTTGATGAAGTATTCGCTGCCACCGTCCTTGAAGATCCGGCGCGTCACCGTGATTTCATTGAAGGTGATATCGACCCCGGCAGCGCGCAGATTCTCGTGATCCACATCTCCGATCGTGATGGAAACCTCGGCCATTCCCAACGCCCTGCGCCGATCCGTGCCGTTGAAGATGACATCCTGCATGCCTCCCCCACGCAGCGCCTTGGCGGATTGCTCCCCCAAAACCCAACGGATCGCATCCGCCACATTCGACTTGCCGCAACCGTTCGGCCCCACAATGCCGGTGATGCCGCGCTCGAAATTGAGCGAGGTTCGATCAGCAAACGACTTGAAGCCGAAAACTGTGAGGTTCTTGAGATACATTGGTGCGCATTAAAATCATCCCCTTGCGGTCCGTAAAGGGGAAAACCACAAGATATTGTGGTTGTGAATAAGTTTACACCACAAGGGGCGGGTGGGGCCGCAATGGGGAGCCTGGGAGGCACCGGCTACGCGGAAGCGCGCTTTTTCCGGCGTTTCTGGAGGAGTGGCTTCAAATACTGCCCGGTATGGCTTCCCCGACATTGGGCCACCGCTTCGGGCGGACCGGCGACAACGATATCGCCCCCGGAACGTCCCGCTTCCGGCCCCAAATCAACCACCCAATCAGCGCATTTGATCACATCCAAATGGTGTTCAATAACGATAACGGAATGACCGGAGTCCACCAGACGTTGAAGCGCGGCAAGCAGCACCCGGACGTCCTCGAAATGCAATCCGGTGGTTGGCTCATCGAAAAGGAACAAGATCGCTTCATCTGAGGCTGCCTTCCCGGCGACCGCGGCCAGGTGGCTGACCAGCTTGAGACGCTGACATTCGCCCCCGGAGAGCGTGTTGATCGGCTGCCCGAGTCGCAAATAGCCAAGCCCAACCTCCCGCAGCAACGCCAGCTTCGCGACCGCCTTGGCGGCCGGGCGGGAACCCGCTTGCGCCGAAAGCAACTCCACCACCTCGTCCACAGTCGCCTCCAAAAAGTCCACAATGCTCCACCCGCGCTCCGTCACACGTACCTCCAGCACATGCCCTTGATAACGGCGTCCGTCACAGGCGGCGCAACGCACGAAAACGTCGCTGAGAAACTGCATTTCGATCTTCTCATATCCCGCCCCCCGACATCGCTCGCACTGGCCTCTTTGCGAGTTGAAACTGAAGGTGCTCGCGTTCATGCCTGCCTCCTTCGCGGCCTCCGATTTGGCGAAGAATTCACGGATATCCTCAAAAGCGCCGATATAGACCGCCGGATTCGAGCGCGGCGTCTTTCCGAGGGAGGACTGGTCCACCATCACGGCGCGCCGCAGGCACTCCCATCCCGTCAACTGCGCTTCCGCCCCTGCGGGAAGCTCCTCGTCATCGTCCATCCGATCCGACGCCTTCGCCGACTCCACCTCCCCGCCCAAGCGCTCCCGGAGGGCGGGGAACAACTCGTCCCGCACCAGCGTGCTCTTGCCAGATCCGCTGACTCCGGTGACGCACACAAAACGCCCCAGCGGAATTTCGACCTCCAGATTGCGCAGATTGTTTTTGCGGGCGCCAGACAGTCGCAGCTTGGGCGCATTCGTACAGTTCCGGCGTTCCGGCGGTTCGATCTTGACGGCACCGCTCAGATACCTGCCCGTCAGGGATTCCTTGCTTCGGAGAATTTCCTGATAGGTGCCGTTAAAAACAAGCTCACCGCCACTCTCCCCGTGCCCCGGCCCGAGATCCACGATCCGATCCGCCGCCCGCATCACCTCTTCCTCGTGCTCCACCAGCAGGACCGTGTTTCCGAGATCTCGCAACGCCCGCGTCACCCCGACCAAACGCTTCGTGTCGCGCGGATGCAGACCGACGCTCGGCTCATCCAGCACATACAAGGTGTTCACCAGGCGCGTTCCAAGACAGGCGGTCAGGCTGACACGTTCGGTTTCACCGCCGGACAAGCTTCGCATCGGCCGGTTGAGGTTCAGGTAACCCAGTCCGACCTCGTTCAGGTAACCCAGGCGCGCGGCAACCTCGTTCAAGGCGATTCGAATCGGATCCGTTTTCCTCCGCCCGCCCAATCCTTCGGCGATCTTCCGCGTCACGACCTCGGCTTCCTCCAAGGGCAGGTCGTAAAAATCCGCCAAGGACAAGCGGCTCTCCCCCGGCAGATGAAACTGAAGACTCTCGGGCTGTAGTCTTTTTCCGTGACACGTCGGGCAGGCGGAATAAGCCCGGTAGCGGGACAACAACACACGCACGTGCATCTTGTAGGATTTCGATTCCAGCCAGCGAAAGTAGCCTTTGACCCCGTACCACGCCCGGGGCCATTCGTGCTCGGCATCGACGCCGTAGTTTTCATCCCCGTCGATCACCCAACGCTGCTGCTCGGGCGGCAGTTCCTTGAACGGCGTCGTCATCGAAATGCCCAACTTCGAGCAAAATTTCTTCAGGTCCCGCTGACTCTCCGCGCCCGTGCCGCTCCGCCACGGCTTCACGGCTCCATCGGCCAACGACAAGGTCTTGTCCGGCAGGGCCAGATTGTAGTCGATCGAAATGACCCGGCCGAAGCCCTTGCAATCCGGGCAGGCTCCGAGCGGATGGTTGAAGGAAAACAGCGCCGGCGTCGGTTCGCGAAAATCAAGATCACAACGAGCACAGTGAAAATGCCGGGAGGCCGGCATCGTCGCCTCGTCAAAGCGAAGATCCAGCCGGCCCTTGCCGAAATGGTAAGCCTGCTCGCACGCCTCCACGAAGCGGGCCTTGTTCGCCGGCGAAGCCTTCACGCGATCCTGGATGACGGTGATCGCAACCTGCTTTTTCCTCTGCCGGTCCACGTCTTCGATTCGCACCGCCTCGCCATCCAGCCACACACGCTGATAGCCCTGCTTGGCAATCAGCTTCATCGACTCGGCAAAGGACAGCTTCTTGGAAAGTGGAAGGGTGAACGTGACCAGACAGGTCTCCTCGGCGCGATCTTTCCGAAGGGTTTCCCAAAGGGATTGCGGCGTGTCCTTGCCGACCTCGACACCGCATTGACGACAGTGCAGACGCGAAAGATGCGGCCACAGCACCTTCATGAAATCGCAGACCTCGGTCATGGTTCCGACAGTCGACCGGGTCGTCCTCACCGCGTTCCGCTGCTCGATCGCGATGGCTGGAGGAATCCCGTCGATTCGATCCACCCTCGGCTTGTCCATCCGGTCGAAGAACTGCCGGGCATACGGCGAGAAGGTCTCGATGTATCGCCGCTGCCCCTCCGCGTAGAGTGTATCAAAGGCCAGCGAACTCTTCCCGGAGCCGCTCAATCCGGTCACCACGATCAGCTCGCCCAAGGGGAGATCGAGATCGAAGCCTTTGAGGTTGTTCTGCCGAACACCCCAAAGCCGAATGTGCCGGTCATGCTTCCGTTTTGCCACGCGCGGGAAGCTAGGCGGGAAAATTGAATTCAACAACTTTCGCCGGAGGAATTCGACAGCGTTTCGAGAGTCGCACTCCAACGTCCGATCGCCTTGATAATTTTTGCGGCGTCCGAGGCGGCGGCGGTGCTGCCTGACCGGCTCAAAAACGAATGCAATGATTCCGCGGCAGACCGAATCTCGGATCGGATTGGGGCGGACGCCTCCATCAATTCCTTGAAAATTTCGCTGCTGGCAGGCTCCCCCATCCGCAGGTAGCGACGGGTCAATTCGAGTAGTCGCGCGCCCTCCGATTCGATCGCGTCCAGCCACGCGCTCAACTCATTGCCCCCACCCTCCGCCTCGTCGCGAATCAGATCACCGTAGCCCTGAATCTGGTTGAGGCTGGTCCTGAGATCGTGCCGGATCTCGGAGACTTCGCGTTCGGAGAAACTGCGATTCAAAACGGGCTCATTCGGATCGGGCAACAAGGCGGCCATTTTCTTCAACAGGCGTTCCAAATCCACCGGTTTGACGTCGTAGTCGTCACATCCCACTTCAAGGGCGCGGGCGTGATCCTCCGGCATCGCGTGCGCCGTGAGCGCAATGATCGGCAGATCGAACATGCCGGGTTCCAGCCTCAATCGCCGGGTCGCTTCGTATCCGTCCATCACCGGCAAACCCAAGTCCATGAGCACCAGATCGGGACGGCGACGCGCTACAGCCTCCAAACAAAGCACCCCGTTCTCGACAATCTCGACCTCGTGCCCGCAACGCATCAGGCGACGACTCAGCATGTCGCTGTTCATCTCGTTGTCCTCGACCAGAAGTATTCGCGCCATGGGGTAAAGGAGGTTCAGCACCCGGTAAGGCGGCACGCGACACGCAGAAGGTCACCGGATTTCACCGGCTTCAAAAGGAACCCGGCGGCAACGCCGTCGTATTGTTGCTCCGCTTCCTGCAACATCGTCACGATCACGATCGGAATCTCCGACAGAGCCGGCTCGTCACGCACCTTGCGGGTGAACTCCCAGCCGGTCATGCCCGGCATACAGACGTCGAGCGTGATCAAATCCGGCACCGCCTCGCGAGCCAGCCGCAGCCCCGCCTCGCCACTGCTCGCGGAAACCACCCGAAACCCGTCACGGGCGAGGTGTCGACACAACAACTCCCGCGCCGCGTCATCGTCATCGACGACCAA
>JADHOF010000152.1 GCA_016779125.1 Verrucomicrobiia bacterium
TGAGGTGCATGAAATCGCTGACGGTCTCCATCTTCCATTCCTCGCCTGCGTTTGCCGGGTGGTATTCGAGGATGAGGCCGCCTTTGCCTTCGCCGTTCTTGTTGCCCCGACCATGAAGGGGTTTTACCACCAGACTGTAACGACCGTCTGCGGATTTGATCCAGTGCATGCGGTGAACCGTCGGCTCGTTGTGAAGGCGGACCGGTTTCCAAGGTGCGGTACGATCCTTGCCGGGTACGAGTTGAAAAACGGCCCCGCTCTCCTTCGGGTCGGTGGTGTTGCCGGGATTCCATTGGGCGCCGACCGCGATTTCGCATTTGCCGTCGCCGTCGAGATCGCGCGCGGTGATGCACACATTGTCCTTTTCGGTCAGGCCGGACGCGATGATGTGTTTTTGCCAGTCGGGAGCCTGATACCATTGAACGGTGCTCTTGTCGGCGAGCAGTATGTCCACTTTGCCGTCCCCGTTCACGTCCGCGATTTGAATGCCGTAACCGATCTGGATGTCGTCGATCTTGTGGGTGCTAAATCTAAATTCGGCGGCGGTGAGCGCGGACGCGGACGCGAGCGAGAGGGTGAGGGCGATTCCTGTGTTCATGGCTTTGTGTGGCCGGATGCTGTGAGGGGCAGGGGGCCGTGACAATTCATTTTCAGCGGCGATTGTCCATCGGAGGAGGCGGCTGATCTTTGTCGAACTCGGTGGGCGGAGCCGCTTTACCGCTTGATTGAGGGGCTGGCTTCGGGAGAGATTTCCCGGGTGTTCCGTCTGTTTCCAGGTGCTTCGGCAGCAAAAGGGCCCATCGACAATTCGGCGTCGGAGGACCGTCGGCGGAGTTCGAAGATGAAGATCGACATCAACTGCGATCTTGGCGAGGGGGAGGCTCCGACGCGGGTTCGGGCGTTGATGAAATGGGTCACCTCCGCCAACGTCGCCTGCGGTGGTCACGCCGGAAGCCTGCACTCGATGGATTATTGCGTGCGAATGGCCCGCGGTTACGGCGTCCGCTTGGGCGCGCACCCGGGTTTTGCGGATCGGGCCAACTTCGGCCGGCGACATCACGATATCCACCCGGCCGATCTGGAGCTTCTGTTGGTGCAGCAGGTGTCCGCCCTTGAGAAGGTCGCCCGCGACGGAAACATGAAGCTTCATCACATCAAGCTTCATGGCGCGCTTTATCACGCCGTCGAAAGTGATTCCGGCCTGGCGACCTGTTATACCGACACGGTGGCTCGTTTCTGGCCGAAGGTGGTGATCTACGCGACGCCGGAAGGCCGGGTCGCACAGATGGCGAGATTCGCCGGCGTGACCGTATGGGAGGAGGCTTTTGCCGATCGTGCCTACATGTCCGACGGCACACTGGTGCCTCGCAGCGTCGCTGGGGCCGTGTTGGGCAATTCGAAGGAGATTGTGCTGCGCATGCGCGAATTGCTGGATGGTGGCGGGGTTGAGACGCTTTCCGGTGGACGGCTTCAATTGAATCCCAAAACGATTTGCGTTCACAGCGACACGGCGGAGGCGGTACGGATCGTTCGAGCCTTGGCCACGGAGCTGGGATGAATCGTGGCTGGGAGTTCTGATCGATGGTGATCGAGTGTCAAAAACCGGACTGCAATCATCGGCTGAAAGGCCCCAAAAGCATGATCGGTCAACGCGTGCGTTGTGGGGCGTGCAGTTTCGAATTCATCTGGGCGGAGCGATACTACGAGGCTGACAGTTTCGTGGTCTACGATCTTGAAACCACGGGGCTCAGTCCCGAGGCGGACGAACTCATCCAGATCGCGGCCGTTCGCTATCGAGGTGGACGCCTTGAGCCGGAAGATTCTTTCTTCAGCTTCGCCCGCCCGAGATTTCCGATTCCCAGCTTCATCGAGAGTTACACCGGTATTCGAAACGCCCACGTGCGCGAGGCTCCGCGTCCCGGGGAGGTCTTGTGCCGGTTTTCCTCGTGGGCCGGAGGGGACACCCTGATCGCGCACAACGGAAAACGCTTTGACGGCAAGTTTTTGGAAGCGACCTGCCGCCGGCATCATCTTGAGTCCCGCGAGATCGAGTGCATCGACTCGATCACCCTGTCCAAGATGCTCTTCGGAAAGGCGCGAGGAACCGGGCATTGTCTGGATCTGATGAAATCGAGGCTGGGAATATCGGACACGGCATTGCGACGGCACGACGCCCGTGGCGACGTGGATCTCCTCGGCCGGGCAATCACCGAAATGCAACGCCGATTGGACCTGGACAATTCACTGAACGGCGTCCTTCGACACTCTACCCGACTGCCGATCGTGTCGTGATTTTGCCGGTTGGCCGGCGAGCGGCGTTCGTATGGGAAATCCTGGCGGCGCAGGGCTCAGTTTGCCGTGAGATGTCGCTGGAGAAATGTTTCCGGTTTTGCGATCGAATCATCCGCGGTTGCTTCAATGCGAAGGATGCAGGGAACACCGGCGAGATCGGCTTTTTCCTTCAGCTTTACGCCGAAGATGGCGTGATGAATCGCGCTGCCCGGACTGGTGGCCGGGAGCGGGTCCACTCGCGGGTTTGAAATCAACACGGGCGGATCGCCGGGGCTGACGTGGTTGATGGGGGAGAATTCGCGGAGGACTGGGATCCAGGCGGGCTGAGGATTGGCGAGATCTTGAACCTTTCCCGCACCAACCGCCCTCGCGATCATGGGATGATTCAAGACCTCCTTGCCAATCCAGGACGTGATGATTTTCGGTTCGAGACAGGTCTGCGGGGAAAGCCCCACGGCCACCTGCAAGCGTGTCGAATGGCGTTTGATTGGATCGGCGTCGTCGGTTACGGCCAGATCATCGTGGTAGGCGAGCCATAGGGCTGTTGTGGCTCCCGCTGAGACACCGTAGGCCCCGAAGCGCTTTGGATTCAGATTCCAGGCGGTTGCCCGGCTGCGGAGAAATTGCACGGACCGCGCCGCGTCATGAACCGGAGCGGGAAGGCGGGCGGTCGAGGTGTGGCGATAGTTGATGGACGCCACGGAGACGCCCTGTTTCAGCATGAACTCAAGCAGCTTGATCGGTAGATCGGACTTGCCTCCCCCGTGCCAGCCGCCGCCGTGGATGAAGATGAGCAAGGGCGTCGGCATGTCCGATTGCGCCTGCCAGAGATCGAGGCGATGGCGTTCGTGTTCGCCGTAGGGGATATCGACGAAACTCGGTGCCCGGGCTGCCGACCAAGCCGATGGGATCAGCGCCAACAACAGCAGCGGGGTCAAATGGCGGGTGCAGCTGTGTGGGGCTCGCATGGTGGCGTCAGTTGACCGAAACCGCGAAGACCTCGGCGTTGTCGAGATGGAGGCGCAACATGTAGTTGCCGGGAGGCAGGTCCGCAGGCGTCCGGTGTTTCCATCGGACTTCATGGAGAAGCGAATCGCCGCGAAGAACTTCGGCGTCGTCCCGGGTGTGGTTTCGGATTCGATACCCGTCTTCATTCAACACCTCGACACGGACGGAACCCAGGCTCGCGTCGGCGTTGACGGTGATTGAGGTGCGGCCGGTCAGCGTGATCGGTTTCAGTGTGATCTGCCCCACGTTCTTGAGCGTCTTCTTGAGTGTTGATTGCGCCGAGACGGCGACGGGGCGGATTCCCGCGAAACGATTCAAGGGAATGCTGGCCAGGCCGACGCCGCTCTGTTGGCTGGCGTCTGTGAGACGCGCCCCTCCGCCGATCGCCCCGCTGTTGTATCCGCCGTAGTAGAAACGGATCTCTTCTTTCAGAACCACGGGTGTCGAACTGGTGAAGATGCCGCCGTTGGAAAAATCCTGTGATTCGTTTGCGATGAACGGCACTTCACGAAACGGGCGATCCCAACGCAGCCCGTCGCGGCTGGTCATCAGTTCGATGTGCATTTGGTCGGCCTTGGCTCCGACGGCTTCGGCTCGCGCGCTCAGAATCTGATTGAGGCAGAAGTAGACGCCCTCGTGGAGGAAGACCGGCGAGGTGTGGAACTCCACATCGGGCCGGTCGGAATCGTCGGGTGTGCTGACGATCATCGGCTTCGACCAGTGCAAGAAATCACGGCTCTCAACCCGCGCCATCGCGTGTTTCCAGGCAAGGCCTCCGTCCGGGCCTTGAATCCAACACTTGCCGTACGCGGCCCAAAGTCCACGCGGGGAGTCGTAGAAAACATCCACCGCGTCCGACATTGAGAAGGGGATCGGCCAGGTCTTGCGGAGAAAATTTTTCGCTTTGTCCCAACGTTCCGTGTGGGCGGGTTCGTCCGCGAAGAGAGCTTGGGTGCCGCGTCCGCCGTAGGCAGTTTTTAGGATCGGGTTGCCCGGAGCCTTGGACCACGCGTATCCGTCGGGTGAAAACGCGGCGAAGAATCCCGGCCATTCCCGTCCGTCCTCCGCCTTGGCGAAGTCGGTGTAGAGCATCTTGTAGCGCCGGTTCGGATCCGGGTCCGTTGGGTCGAACACCACGGAGTTCGCGTAGCGGTCCCCGTAGCCGCCGTCGCCGATCAGCACGATGTTGGTTTTGCGATACAGCCCGGTGAAGGGTTTTCGATTCGTGTTGAAGTCGTGGTGATCCAGTTCGGGCTTCGTGAAATGGATTCCGTCGGGCGACTCCGCGATGCAGACGACGCATTTGTGGGTTTTTCGCTCATCGCGGCCGCCGCCGTAGGCCTGATACCAGAGTTGATATCTTCCCGTTTCGGGGTTTCGGAAGACGCTGGTCCAAGCGATCGCCATTTCCCAGGCTTTGTCCTCCCGGATCAGCGGATTGTCGGGATGCACCTTTGCCGGGTGGAAGACGCGTTTGGTGCCTGATCGATAGAAGATGTGATGATCGTCCACGAGCAGAAGTGTCCGGGCATCGCCATGGGCGCAAAAGATCAGGCAAATCCAGAGTGCCAAGACGGCTGCAGGATTGGGTTTCACCCGGCGGTTATCCGCGATGCCGCCCGCGATGGCAATGTGTGAGCCCGCTGGAATGGTTCTGCGGTTTTGGTCCGAAGGGAAAACGTTGACGGTGGATCAAGGCGTTCTGACCATCGGGGATGTCTTTGATCCGAAAAAAGATGGAGGCGGCGGGTGTGAGCGAGGTCGCGATCCGCGCTTTCGAGCACAACGTCGGGCAGCTGAACAGCGGGGCGCGAATGATGATCTCTGAAGGGGAGATCCGAGCCGTGGAATCGTTGCCTCATCTGGATCGGCTGGAAGTCGGGGAGAGGAGCGAAGCGGCAGATCGCGCGCTTTTGAAATCGGTGGTCCTCATCAAGCTCAACGGCGGCCTCGGCACCGGGATGGGGCTTCAGAAGGCGAAGTCCCTCCTGGAGGTGCGGGACGGCATGAACTTCCTGGACCTGACCGTGCGGCAGATTCTGGCCCTGCGGGATCGCACCGGCGTTCCACCGCGCTTTCTTCTGATGAACAGCTTTTCAACCAGCGACGACACGCGGGAACACCTGCTCAGGTATCCGGAACTCGGTCGACCGGAGTCGCTGGAATTCCTCCAGAGCAAGGCTCCAAAACTGGACGCGAGATCGCATGAGCCGGTTGTATGGCAGACGGACCCCGATCACGAATGGTGCCCTCCGGGGCATGGGGACCTGTATCCTTCAATCCTTGGTTCGGGCAAACTCGACGAGCTGCTGAACGCGGGTGTCCGATACGCCTTCGTCTCGAATTCGGACAATCTTGGGGCGACGCTGGATCTGGATCTTCTGAGCTACTTCGCGACGTCCGATGCGCCTTTCCTCATGGAGGTCACGGCACGGACCGCCGCCGACCGCAAAGGCGGGCATCTCGCGGTCGACGCGAATTCGGGAGGACTGCTGCTGCGCGAATCCGCCCAATGCCCGGCGGAGGACTCGGACTCGTTTCAGGACATCAACCGGCACCGCTACTTCAACACCAACAATCTTTGGATCCGACTCGACGCGCTCAAGGCGGCGTTGGAGGCGCAGGGGGGATTCCTGCCGCTCGCGGTGATCTGCAACGAAAAGACCGTGGATCCGCGCGACAAGAATTCGACGCGGGTCATCCAGCTGGAAATCGCCATGGGTGCCGCGATCTCCTGCTTCAAGGGAGCCATGGCGATCGAGGTGTCGCGGGCCCGTTTCGCACCGGTGAAAACCACGGCCGATCTGCTGACGCTCCGATCCGACGCCTACGTCGTCACGGACGACTCCCGTCTGGAGCTTCATCCGGATCGCAAAGGCGTTCCACCCGTCGTGAAACTCGATCCGGCGGAATACAAACTGGTCGATCAACTTGAGGCGGCCACCGTCAACGGAGTTCCCTCGCTGCTCAAGTGCGACAGCTTGGAGATCACGGGCAAGGTGGTCTTTGAGGCGGGGGCGGTTTTCACCGGGAACGTGAAACTGGACGCTTCGGGCAAACCCGATTGAGGCGCGCGTTCGGCGGGTTTTGGGATGGCAAGAAAATGCGGCCCGCCTATCTTGCCGCCCCATGTTCAACGACGACAAGACCCGGGTCAGCATCGGGCGCGGAGCGACGCGTTACGTTTCGGAGGACGTGTGTGCGCTGGTCGAGGAAACCCTCGCGGCGTTGAATCTCCCGGACGATTTCGTTCGTTCCGGCGACCGGGTGGTGTTGAAGCCGAACTGGGTGAAGGAGCACGACGAGCGTTCGCCGGGGCCGGGCGCCTGGGAGCATGTCGTCACCCATCCAACCGTGATCGAGGCGGTGACAAATTGGGTGGCGGAGCGGCTGGACGGGACGGGGAGCGTCACGATCTGTGACGCGCCGCAAACGGATTCGAGCTTCGCGCGAATCCGCGAGTATTGCGGGCTCGATCGCTTGATTGAGAATTGTTCGGCGCGTTTTCCCGGGGTGGATTTCAAGCTGCTGGACCTGCGAGCGGAGGAATGGCTCGCGGTGGACGGTGTCACGGTGTCGCGGACGAATCTGGCGGGAGATCCGCTGGGGGCGACGGAGGTGCGCCTGAACGAGGAGAGCGAATTCGTCGGCTACGCGGGTTGTGGTCGGCTTTACGGCGCCAGCTACGATCTGGATGAGACAAACCGGCATCACACGGGAAGCACGCACGAGTATCTGTTGTGTCGCACGCCGATGTCCGCCGACGTGCTGATCAATCTGCCCAAGCTCAAGACGCACAAGAAGGTCGGGCTCACCTGCGCGTTGAAGAATCTGGTCGGGATCAACGCGAACAAGAATTGGTTGCCGCATCACACCGAGGGCACGCCGGATCTTGGTGGCGACCAGTTTCCGGCGAACACCGCCAAGGCTCGCCTTGAGCATTCCTGGATGGGAACAGCCAAGCGCCTGTTGAAGCACAGCCCGTTGATGTCCCGCCTGTTCGTGCCGGTGAAAAAGATCGGCCGGATGTTTTTTGGCGACACCCAGAGAGTGGTTCGATCGGGGAACTGGCACGGCAACGACACTTGCTGGCGCATGGTGCTCGACTTGAACAAGTGCCTGTTCGGCTATGACGGCGAGGGAAACAAAAGAACGACGCCCTTGCGGTACCTCGCTTTGGTCGATGGCATCGTCGGGGGCGAGGGGAACGGACCGATGGCACCGGATGCGAAGGCGTGCGGCGTGTTGATCGCGGGACGGCACCCTGCGGCGGTGGATGTCGTGGCGGCGGCGCTGATGGGATTTGATCCGGGGCGGATTCGGATGTTGAAGAACGCCTTCGCGATGGAGCGCGGAAGTTTTGTGAAGTTCACGACGAGTGACATCGAGTTGGTCTCGAATCATGACGCCTGGCGCGGCGGGCTTTCGTCGATCGAAGATGTGTTTTCTTTCAAGCCGCACTTCGGATGGGTGGGAGCCATCGAGGACTCCCGGCAATCTTTGTCCGTGTGAAGGCATGAGTCTTGAGGATCAACTCTATCCCCTGCGGGCCCTTTACGAGTCCATGCCGGAAAGCGCGCGGCGGGCCGTCGGTATCGGGTGGCGTTGTTTGCCGGAACGCTTGCGCTTGGGAAGGGCCTACGTCGGGTTTCGGGACCTGATCGAAGAGAGCCTGCGATGGTCGCCTGAGCGGACGGCGGAATATCAGCGGGAGCAGTTGTACGAGACGATTCGGCGGGCCCGGCGGGACTGCCCGTTTTATCGAACCCGATTGCAAGGCGATGAATTGGCGGAATTGCCGTTCATCACCAAGGCGGACCTTCAGGTGCATCGGGACGCGATGTTGTCGGAGCGCTTTGGGGCGGGAAGCCGGCTTTACATCACGACCGGAGGATCAACCGGCGTGCCGGTCGGGTTTCATCTGCAGAAGGGGGTGAGCCGTCCGAAAGAGCAGGCCTTTCTCGAAGCGCAGTGGCGTCGGGCGGGATACGAGCCGGGTATGCGCCTGGCGGTGATTCGCGGACAGGTCACCGACGAGAAGGCGGACGGGCGAATCGCCTATCTCGACGCGACGCGAAACTGGCTGATGCTTTCGTCCTACCACCTGACCGCCGGGCGCCTGCCGGAATACCTTGACGCGATCGAGCGGTTCCGGCCGGACCTGCTGCACATCTACCCGTCGGCGGCGCTCCAGCTGGCCGAGTTTCTTGAGCAGCAAAAACAAACATGGAGGACGCCGATTCGCGGCATGTTGTGCGGCTCCGAGCGATTGAATCCTCCGCAGAAGCGATTGCTTGAACGCGTGTTCGGCTGCCGGGTCTATCGCTGGTACGGGCACTCCGAGCGGGTGATTCTCGCGGGCGAAGGGAGGGAGTCGGATCTCTTCTACTTTTGGCCCACCTACGGCCATGTCGAATTTGGGGACGCGGATGCGGAAGGCTTTCGCGAGGTGATCGGGACCTCGTTTCACAATCACGTCATGCCGTTGATCCGTTATCGGACGGGGGATTACGTGAAACTGGCGGAGGGTGAAGCGCGGGAATTTCCGTGGCCGGCCGTGTCGGAGGTGGCCGGTCGCGAGCAGGAGTTTTTGATCGGTCCAGGCGGGCGGCGGATTTCGCTGACCGCGTTCAACATGCACGACGCCGTGTTTGACGATCTTTACGCCGTGCAGTTTTTTCAGGAGGAAGCCGGTGTGGCGGAACTCCGATACGTGGCCGGACCGGATTTTCACGGGTCACGGCTGGAAAAGATCCGACGTGTCGTGAGTCGGAAACTGGGCGATGATTTTGTTTTTGAGATGAAGGCCGTGGCGGAGACGGAAAAGACCGCCCGCGGCAAACACAAGTGGCTGGTGAGTCGGATAAACTATTGATTGGGATCATGGCGGGTCGGGGAAAAATCCTATTCGGGCTGCTCATCACGGCGGCTGTGTTGCTGGCGATACGGGAGCCATTGATGTTCTCGATCGATCTGGGGCTCGTGCTGCGGCAGGACGCGCCCCATCCGGCGGAGATCAAACGGCTGCTGCGCGACAACGCGCGTCGACATCGGGTGTTGGATGCCTTGTGGTCCACTGGGAAGATTCCCCACCGCGACGAGGCGATGCGGTATCTCAAGAGCAGGGCCGTGATGGAACAGGAGTTTGTTCTCCGGCATCGGGAAATCCTTCGGGAAGGGGTTGCAGACCCGGATCAGTCGGTGCGCCGTTGTGCGCTGCAGACATTGAAGATGCTTGATGATCCGTTGTGGCGGGATGCGTCGCGTTGGTTTTTGACGCAAGGGGACGGAGGCCTTGCGCTTGAGGGGCTTTACCTGCTTCGCCGACATCGTGTGACCAATTCGGTCGCGGAGATCGCCATGTTGTTGAACGATCCCGCGCCGACGACGGCGGCGATGGCCGGTTTGGCCTTGGGCTCGCTTGCCGGAGCGGATCTGGGGCTGGATAGCGGCATGGGCCGACGTCCCGCCGGCATGGCGGAAGCTGATTGGACGCAGAAGCAGCGGGAGACGGAAGCGGCGCTGGTCGGTGCTCGACGGTGGTGGAGCGAAAACGCGACCCGCTGGCCTTCGGCCGATCCCAAGCAAGATCAACTTTTTGTCGCCGTGCCTCGATCCCTGCCTCCGATGACCCTCTCGGATTCCGGGCTGAACGAGGTGTCGCTCGCGCGGTATCGCGGAAAACCGGTCGTGCTGTTTTTCTTCGTCACCTTCTGCGGCGGCTGCCAGATGATGCTTCCCGAGATTCATGCACTTCGCGCCGAGCTGCCCCCGACAATCTCCGTGCTGCCGGTGTCGCTCGACGCGGTGCCCGATGATCACAATCATTTTGTTGAGTTGAACATGATTGAGGAGGGGCATGAGCATCACGGTCATGGTCACGGTCACGACCACGGTCACCATGAGCCCGGGCCAGAACCCGCTGAAGTGGCGAAGGTTTCCGCCAAGAAAGCCGAGCGACTGGTTCCCGGGCTGAATCCGTTTTTTGATCTGACCGGTGGTGCGACTGAAGTTTTGTCGGCCGGTGAGGTGCCGACCGTGATCGTGCTGGATGAGGAGGGACGTTTGGTGCGGCGC
>JADHOF010000153.1 GCA_016779125.1 Verrucomicrobiia bacterium
GACGACCACGTTCTTGGCGGTCATGTTGCCGACGTTCTTCACAACGACCTTGTAGGTGACGAGGTCGTTGATGATGGCTTGAGCCGGGCCGTTCTTGGAGATCGCCAACTCAGCCTTGCCGACCTTCGTGGTCACGCAGCCGAAGGGCAGGGCCGCGACCGTGGCGCAGCTTGCGAAGCTGCCCTGTTTGACGGCCTTGAACTCGATGGTGATCGTCTGAGATGCGCCCTTGGCGAGCGAATCAAAAGACCAACTCAGCTTGCTGTCGGCGACTTTGGCGGCCGGGGAGGAGGAGACGTATTCCGCTCCAGAGGGAACGACGTCGTTGACGACGACTTCGCTGACGCTTTCGTTGGCCGTGATCTGAATGGTGGACTTGTAATTTTGTCCCAAAGAGACCAAATCCGGTGCGGATTTGGAGATTCGGACCAAACCACTGGACAGGCCAAAGGTGCTGCTGGACGTTCCTTGAGCCTGTGCCTGAACTCCCAGTGCCAATGCGGCGGAGCAGACGGCGATGCGGAATAGATTTCGGATGCTACGGGTCGGTTTCATTCTTTCGATTTTAGGATCGGGTTTCGTTTTGTGATTTCTGCGCTGAAATTGCGGAAATATGTGGGTTTCAACAGCTTGATCCCCCATTTGGGGTATCCCGGTGCAATTTAGAAACGATCTCGCGGGCAGCAAGGAAAATCCGATTTTTTGGGGGTGAAATAGGGGGCTCTACGTAGATGGGCGTTTTCCCGACTTTTCCTGACAGGATTCGCGCGGGTAGTCTGGGCTTCCAACAGAATGAAACTATTTAATCTTTCCGGGAAAACGGCGCTGGTGACGGGCGGTGGAGCTGGTATCGGCCGCGCGATCTGCGAGGTGTTTGCGGCTGCGGGCGCGGTGGTTGAAATCTTGGAGCGGAACGAAGAGGCGGCGGCTGAGACCGTCGAAGCGATCGTCGCGGAGGGCGGGGTGGCGATGGCCTCTGGATGTGACGTCGCGAGTGAGGCCGGGGTGCGCTCGGCTGTGGACGCCATCGTGGCCCGACGCGGTGGAATTCAAATTCTCGTGAACAATGCGGGAATCGCGTCCATCGGGGACGCCGTCAACACGTCCGAAGCGGAATTTGACCGCGTCTATTCCGTGAACGTGAAAGGCGTGCGAAATTGCCTGCACGCCGTACTGCCGCAAATGGTTTCCGGCGGCGGCGGCGTGATTTTGAACATCGCCTCGACCGCCTCGTTCATGGGGCTGGATGACCGCTTTGCCTATTCCATGAGCAAGGGGGCGGTGTTGACGATGACACTTTCCGTGGCGCGCGATTTTTTGGAACACAAGATCCGGTGCAACTGCATCTGCCCGGCGCGAATCCATACCCCGTTCGTGGACGGGTACCTGGACAAGCACTATCCCGACAATCGCGAGGAGATGTTCAAGAAGCTTTCCGAAGCCCAACCGATCGGGCGGATGGGACAGCCGAAAGAGGTGGCCTACGCGGCTCTGTACCTTTGCAGTGAGGAGGCGGGTTTTGTGACGGGAAGCGCGTATCCCGTGGATGGCGGTACCTTGAATATCCGCTGATCAGGCGTCCGGCTTGAACTTCAGCGCGGCGGAGTTCATGCAGTAGCGCATGCCGGTGGGTTTTGGACCGTCGGGAAAGACGTGTCCGAGATGGGCGTCGCAACGCGGACAAAGCGCCTCTGTTCGCTTCATGAACAGCTTTCGATCCACCTTGGTCGCAACATTCTCGGGATCGACGGGTTGGAAGAAGCTCGGCCAACCGGTGCCCGAGTCGAATTTCGCCTCCGAGGCAAAAAGCTCCAATCCGCAACAGACGCATTCGTAGGTGCCTTTGGCGTGATGATCCCAATAGCGGCCGGTGAAGGCGCGCTCGGTACCGGCTTCCCGGGCGACGTGGAATTCCTCCTCGGTCAGGTGTGCGCGCCATTCCTCGGGGGATTTCTCGATTCGTTCGTGCATGCTGCGAGGATGATTCGAATTTCGGCCCGGGCAAGGATCGGCTCAATGATTGTGCCGGGGCAGATTCATGGCCACGGAGCGATACTTTGGTGCGAGTTCGAGACAGGCACCCGTGTCGAGGCGGCCGATGCAGGAACGCTGGATTTCCTGCCATGGCGTTTGATTTTCGATCGGCGGTGCCTGCCAGTTTTTTCGACGTCGTAGGAGTTCGGTTTCGGGCACGAGCAGATCCACTTTTCTGCTGTTGAGATCGACACGGACCGTGTCCCCCGTTTCGAGCAGGCCCAGGTTTCCTCCGGTGACGGATTCGGGGCAGACGTTCAGAATGGAAGGACTGTCGCTGGTGCCGCTTTGCCGACCGTCGCCCATGCAGGGCAGCTTGTTCACTCCCTTGCGGATCAGGTAGTCGGGGGGGAGCATGTTGACGACTTCGCCGGCACCGGGATAACCGATGGGACCGCTTCCGCGGATCGCGAGCAGGCAGGACTCGTCGATCGCCAGGGCCGGGTCGTTTATTCGGGTGTGATAGTCCTCGTAGTTTTCGAACACCACGACGCGCGATTCGAAGATGTTTTCGTGACCCGGTCTGGACAGAAATCGCCTCCGGAAATCGGGGCTGATGACGCTGGTTTTGATCAGGGCCGATTCGAAGAGGTTTCCGCTGAGCACGAGAAAACCGGCGCGGTCGCGCAGAGGCCTTTCGTAAGGGCGGATCACGTCCGGGTTTCGGCTTGGCGTGTTGCGGCAGTTTTCCCCGATCGTATTGGCGTTGATCGTCAACGCCCCGGAGTGGAGTCGTCCGGCATTCGTGAGTTCATGCAGGACCGCCGGTACCCCGCCCGCGCGATGAAAGCCCTCGCCGAGATGTTCGCCCGCCGGTTGACAGTTCACGATCAGGGGCACGTCGTAACCGAAGTCTTCCCAATCTTGTATTGTCAGTTCGACGCCGACATGGCGCGCGATGGCGTTGAGATGAATCGGGCAATTTGTGGAGCCACCGATGGCGGTGTTCACCACGATGGCGTTCTCGAAGGCCGCCCGGGTGAGGATCTTTGAGGGGCGAAGATCCTCGTCGACAATTCCGACCGCGCGTCGTCCGGTTTCATAGGCCATCTGGGTGCGCTCGCGGTAGGGGGCGGGGATGGACGCACAACCCGGAAGGGACATCCCAAGCGCCTCCGCCAGGGAATTCATCGAGAGCGCCGTGCCCATCGTGTTGCAATGGCCGGGACTGGGCGTGGAGGCGCAGACCAGATCCATGAATCCTTCGAAATCGGTTTCACCCGCTTCCAAGCGCCGCCTGGCTTCCCAGACCGACATGCCCGATCCGGTGAGTTTGCCCTCGAACCAGCCATCCAGCATCGGTCCGCCCGAAAGGACGATGGCGGGCGTGTCCGTGGTGGCCGCGGCCATGAGGCAGGCGGGTGTCGTCTTGTCGCAGGCGGTCATCAACACGACCCCGTCGATCGGATAACCGTGCAGAACTTCGACAAGTCCTAGATAAGCGAGATTGCGATCCAGCGCGGCCGTTGGGCGGCGGCAGCTTTCCTGAAGCGGGTGAACGGGGAATACGAAGGGCACGCCGCCGGCATCGCGTACGCCGGCCTTCACGCGCTCGGCGAGATCGACGTGAATCCGGTTGCACGGTGTCAGGTCGCTTCCCGTTTGGGCGATTCCAATGATGGGCCGACCCGACTGAAGTTCACGCCGGGTAAGACCGCAATTCATGAAGCGCTCGACATAGATGGCCGTCATGTCGGGGCGATCGGTGTTGTCGAACCAGTTCGCGCTGCGGAGCGGCTTGTCGCGGGTTGGGGGAGGCATGGCGCGTTGACGGATCTCAGTGTTTGCGTTTGCCGTCGGTGACAAATCGAGGCGGGATGAACCACACAAGGGAGCCCAGTCCGAAACGGATGTCAGGCCATCGCTGAAGCTCGAAATCGATTCGGACCATGGCAGCGGTGGGAAAGCGCAGGTTGCCGCCGGCTGTCAATGCGGACGTGAGCGCAGACCAGGTGGGCTCGTGTCCGACGAGCATCACCGAGTCCGCCGTTGTGGGGAGGTTTTGAATGAAATCCAAGGCAGCCTCGGGCGTGGTCTCGTAGAGGGCCGCATCGGTTTTGATGCGGGTGGGCCAATCGCCGGCGGCGGCGGCCAGTTCGAGCGTCGCGGTCGCGCGAAGGGCGGTGGAAGCGACGGCTAGATCCGGCAGTTGATCCACTTCGGCGAGCATTCGGCCCATCGCCTTCGCCGCCTTGATACCGCGCTGTGCCAGAGGGCGCTGGTGATCGTTTGCGGCTGCGGCGTCCCAATCCGACTTGGCGTGGCGGAAGAGGATCAGCGTTTTGCCCATGGCTCAGCGCAGGGAAACCCGGTCCGCCAGCAACCAGCCGCGCAGATCTGCGTCCGATACTTGCCGGCCGGAATGGTAGTCCACGGCGGTGCCTTCCCCGGAGCGGATTCGAACCTCTGCCACCTCGATGGTCAGCGCTGGATTGTCGCCGGCAGCGGCATATTCAACTTTGCGGCGTCCCAGATACTCGACCGTCTGTCCTTCGACCAGGATCAGGGGTTGCGCGCGGGTGATCTGCTTTTCCCCAAAGTCTTGCAAAAGCCCTTCATAAGCGGCTGAACCCTCGATGACTTGGTAGGGGAAAAGGAGCGTGTTCTTTGCCTTCACAAACCAAGCCTGCGGGGCCTTGCGGGGAGGTTCTTCGGGTAGCTGCCCGACGCTGTAGAAGTAGCTGAATTTGTCGAGGAGCCGGGTGCGCGCGGCGGCCATTGCGATGATCGCCTCCTTCATTCTCCGTCGCAGCATGCGGGCGCGTTCTGTTTTGCCGCCGGCAAGATCGACGCGGTCCCGGATGCCAAGCTGCTCCTCGAATCCGATGAGGCTCAGGCAGAGTTGGTGGGTGCGCACCGCGCTTTCGAGATCGGCGATCAACTGGGCAAAGGGGTATTCGGGGGCTTTCAGCGCGGGTTGATCGTAGCTTTCCCGATACTTGACGGCTTCGCGTTTGAAGCGTTCGTGGCTGTCGAGCATGGCGTCCCGTGTCCGGTCCCGGCTTTCCATCATGATGCCCGTTTTCAGATCCATCTGGAGCCGTTGCACTGTGGCGACCTCGGTGGCGAGAAAGCGCAGCAATGCCAGCCGTTCCGTCGCCTCGGGGGGCGTGGTGCGAATCATTCCGTCCCGAAATTTCTTGGCGAAATAATCGCTGTCGCGCGCGTAGATCTCGTGGTCTGTGAGGGGTCTGCCGTCGATTCCCAAAACTTTGCCGTCGGACAGGCCTCCGTCGGTGCGTTTCACCTTGAAGTCCGCTTGATAAATCAAGGCCGGGGCGGGGACCTTGAACTGGTTTGGGTCGATGGTGGTCGACTGCGGGAGGCTGCCCGCCTCTTCGGCTTCCGGGTTGTAGAGAAATGAGACCGCACGCGGGTCGGAGGCGTAGATCGACGAGCGATTCGTGATGATCTGTTTTACGTGCGCCCGGTAGAGTTTTAGCTGAAGAAACTCGTCCACCTGAAGGGTTACGGCGTTGCGGCTGATCTCCACGACGCGGCCGTTTTTCTTTTGCCCGTTGTTCAGGATCACGGTGTCGGCGGCCGAGATGTGGCAGAACAACATCGCCAGCAGTAGAACTGCGGGGAAGCGGAGCCGGGATCTGATTTTTTTTCGCGATACTGCCATCGATCGAGTCCTTCGTGACACTGGCGGGAGCCTAGATGGCGGACTGGCCGAGTCAAATGCTTATCCCCGGTGGCACCTCGGCGGTTGCGCTGGCGGGAGATTGGCGAAATAGTTCGCGCAGAATTTTTAAATGAAACCTGAACGCGTCCGACTTTTCATCAAACCGTTCTGTGGCTGGTGCCACGAGGCCATTGACTGGCTGGATCACAAGGGAGTCACCTACGAAAAATTGGATGTGACCTCCGACCGGGGGGCTTATCGGGAAATGGTGGATCTGACCGGGCAGACGAAAGCCCCTTGCATTGAGGTGGACGGCGAGATTCTGGCTGATTTCGGTGTTGATGAGCTGGAAGAATTTTGGCGGCCCTTCCTTTCGTGATCATGCCCGTCCCCGATCTGTCTTCGAAGCCGCGTCAGCGCCTCCCTGAATGGCTGCGCATCAGGCTGCCGACGCAACCGACCTTCGTCGAAACCCGCAAATTGCTCGACGATCTCGATCTTCACACCGTCTGCGAGAGCGCGAAATGCCCGAACCACTGGGAGTGTTGGAGCAAGGGGACGGCGACCTTCATGATCGGCGGCGAAAACTGCACGCGCGCGTGCCGGTTCTGCGCGGTGTCGACCTTGAAGCCAAAACCCTTGGAGGAGGATGAACCTGGGCGCGTGGCGGAGGCCACCCGTCGAATGGGGCTGAAACATGTGGTGATCACGGCCGTGGCGCGGGATGACCTTTCCGACGGCGCGTCGGCCCATTGGCGTGCGACAATCGAAGCCGTGCGGGCGTTGAATCCGGGCATTGTCATCGAGGTGTTGACGCCGGACTTCAACGACCGTGACGAACAGATTCAACAGGTGATCGATGCCGCGCCTGAGATCTTCAATCACAATCTGGAAACGGTGCGACGCCTCACGCCGGCCGTTCGGCATCGCGCGACCTATGAGCGTTCCCTCAGCGTGTTGCGGAAGGTAAAAGACCGGATGGGCGAGGCCGTTCACACCAAGTCCGGGCTGATGCTCGGCCTGGGAGAAACCGAGGAAGAGTTGTTCCACGCCATGCGCGATCTCCGGGATGTTCGTTGCGATATTTTGACCCTCGGACAATACCTGCAGCCGACGCTGGCTCATCTGCCGGTGACGGAATACGTGACGCCGGCGAAGTTCGCGGAGTATGCCCGCGTCGCCGAAGAGCTTGGATTTGTGCATGTGGCCAGCGGCCCGATGGTGCGAAGTTCGTATCATGCCGACGAATTCACCCCGGCACGCGCGAGTTGAAGCAGGCCCGTTCCAAAACCGTTGATATCGATCACGCCCGCGTCTCGTCGGACTTGATCGACTGGTTTCTTCAAAACGCGCGAGATCTTCCGTGGCGCAGGACCCTGGATCCCTACGCAATCTGGGTGTCGGAGATCATGCTGCAGCAGACGCAGGTGAAAACCGTCATTCCCTATTGGGAACACTGGATGAAACAGCTGCCGACCGTGGCCCGCCTTGCGGCGGCGAAAGAGGAAACACTGCTCAAGTTGTGGGAGGGACTGGGCTACTACTCGCGTGTTCGGAATCTTCAAAAGGCGGCGCGAGAGATCGTGAATGACGGCGGCGGGACGTTTCCCGAACAACCGGAGGCCATCCGCGCGCTTCCGGGCGTCGGGCGGTACACTTCAGGTGCAATTGCCAGTATCGCCTTCAACCAGCCGGAACCGATTCTCGACGGGAATGTCATCCGTGTTTTGAGTCGAGTCTTTGCCGTCGCGGGTGATCCAAAGGAGAAACAGGTCAATGAACGTCTTTGGGCATTGGCCAAAGAGCTGGTGGTCCGTACCAAGGCCGGAGTGGCGAACGTGAAGGTCGGTGCGTTGGTGTTTGCCGGGCAGCGGGCGGCCTTGAATCAGGGAATGATGGAGCTGGGGGCGACGGTGTGTTTGCCGACAAAACCGGAATGCGAACGCTGTCCGCTTCGCGGACACTGTCGCGCGCGGGTCGCAGGGAAGACCGGGCTCTATCCACAAAGCGCCAAGCGTGCGAAGAGCAGCGCGCGCTGGTTTCAAGCCTTTGTGGTCACGAAGGCGGGGAAGTTCCTGATACGGCGGCGAGACGAAGGGCTGGTGAACTCAGGTTTCTGGGAGTTTCCGGGTGCAGAAGTGGCGGACGCGAATGCCGATCCGAGCAAAGCGTTTCGCGAACTGTTCGGCTGGACACCGGACCAGATAGAGGCGTTCGGGCAGTTGCGTCATTCGATCACCCGCTATCGCTTTCACCAAAGTGTGCACCGGGTCGAATGGCCGGTGCGCCGCCGGATGCGTTTGCCTGAATCCGAATGGGTGACGCTTGAGGAGATAAGACGCCGCCCATTCTATAGTCCGCAACTGCGCCTGCTCAAAGAGCTGGAGTGAGTTGTTTCGCGGTTGAAAGGCGATCGGGGCGCGGCACGGTTTCCGTCAGAGGAAACTCCGCCATGCCTGACACGGTGCGCGAAAGGTACAGCTACGACGCGTTCCAGCGACGCAGCCGCATGGAGGCGCTCGCGACGGGATCCCTGGTCGCGGTCGACTACGGATATGACGACGCTTCCCGGCTGGAAAGCGTGACTTCGGGAGACGAAGGCGCCCACTACGCGTACCTTGCGAATTCGGCGCAGGTGGAGCAGATTGCCTTCAAGCAGAGCGGGACGACGCGTATGACGACCACCAAGGCCTACGACTACCTGAACCGGCTAACGTCGATCAGCCATGCCGACGCCACTCCCGCCACGCTGGCCTCCTATGCCTACGGCTACAATGCCGCCAACCAGCGGACCAACGTGGTGCACGCCGACGGCAGCTATTGGAACTACGGCTATGACGCCCTCGGACAGGTGATCACCGCCAAGAAGCGCAAACTGGGCGACCTCCTCTTCCCGGGTCTGCAATACGAGTTCGAGTATGATGACATCGGAAACCGGACCCAGACGCGGACGGGTGGCGACGCCAGCGGAGCCAATCTGCGCACGAACAATTACACCGCGAACGCGCTGAACCAGTACACCAGCCGCGACATCCGGCCCTACGTCGAGGTTCATGGTCAGGCGGCGACCGACGCCACGGTGACGGTCAACAACCTGGCAACGGAACGGGCGGGAACCTTCTTCCGCAAGGAACTCAATCCGGACAACAGCGCGGCGGTCGTCAATCAGGGGATCACCAATGTGGCGGTGTTGAAGAACGCGGGGCCGGACAGCAAGGACATCGTGAGCACGGAGACGGGAAGCCGGCTGTTACCCCAAAACCCCGAGAACTTCACCTATGACGCTGACGGAAACCTGCTGAGCGACGGATTGTGGAACTACGTTTGGAACGGTGAAAACCGGCTGATCGAACTGACCGCCAGCACCAACGTCCCGGCGACATCCCGAAAGAAGCTGGAGTTCAGTTATGACCATCAGGGAAGGCGCAGATCCAAGACGGTCTACACCTGGAACAGCGGCACCAGCAGCTACGAATCCGCCTCCACCAACCTGTTTGTCTACGACGGATGGAATCTGATCGCCGAACTCAACCCGAATGCCACGCTCATCCGTTCCTACGTGTGGGGCTTGGATCTGAGCGGCAGTGAACAGGGAGCCGGCGGCGTTGGCGGCCTGCTGATGGTGAGCGACAGCTCGAACACTCATTTCGCAGGTCACGACGGCAACGGCAACGTGATGCTGCTCGCCTCGGCGGACACGGCAACGATCACGGCGCAGTATGAATACTCGCCCTTCGGCAAGGTGATCCGGGCAAGTGGGACGATGGCCGATGCCAATCCCATCCGCTTCTCTGGCAAATACGAGGATTCCGAAACCGGCTACAACTATTACGGCCTCCGTTTTTACAATCCCGATACCGGAAGATGGTTGAATAGAGACCCGATCGAGGAACTCGGAGGAGCTAACGTCTATGGCTTTGTGGGGAATGGTCCAGTTGATCGCGTCGACGTGCTCGGGCTCATATTTGTGGACAACATCACGACGTATGTTCGAACCCTTTTCCATCACTGGACATCTTCTCAAGCGGGTTACGGGCTGGCTCACCAGATGGGCGTGTTCACTGCAATGCAGAGGTTGATGACGGCTGCCAATGATGTGAATTATTATCACGATCCCCTTCTCCCGTACGAAGGTCTGTACAGTAACCGCAGGATATGGCTGGAAAAATCTCCGAGTATCTCAGACTGGGACTCGATTTCGACGGCAATCCATGAAACTGTCCATCGATACAATGATGTCAACGATACGTTCGTAAGCGGGGGCATTTTCAATCTCTATGAGAACAAAGCCTTGGACGAAGGTATGGCCTATACGGTGGAGCACATTCTGCGCGCGTACAATTTCTTCAAAGACGCTGAAGTAGCGCTCAGGCAGAATCCTTGTGAGTACGCGAAATCAGGTGCGTTTCAAGGGCAATGGAAAGGGCTTTGGGGCTATGGAGCGGATTACGAATATGGGATCGGTCGTTCCAACGTGAAGTATACAAAGGGTACGAACTGGCTTCTGGATGATGTTGACGTCACAAATACAAGAGACGTTTTGGGGCTCGAACTGAGTTGCGCAAAGATTGCTTCGTTTATTAACGGAATCCTATCCGATAGCAGTTGTTGC
>JADHOF010000154.1 GCA_016779125.1 Verrucomicrobiia bacterium
ACCCGTCTCGGCGTGAAGTTTTTGGAGGAACCGCCCGCCGACGAGATCACGGTTGCGGGGATTGCTGATCACCGGATCAGCATTCCCCCGCACGCTTCAAACTATTCATCATCCAAGACCTTGAGTGTGCCGGGGGATGTCTATCTGACGGGATTCTTGCCCCACATGCATTTGCGAGGAAAGGCGTTTCGATATGATCTCATCGAACCGGGCGGTGGAAGGGAGACGTTGCTGGATATCCCTGCCTACGATTTCAATTGGCAATTGAAATATGAATTGGCCGAGCCTCGTCTTGTGGCGGCCGGCAGCAAGATTGAGGTGACCGGTTGGTTCGACAACAGTGCGGCGAATCCGGCGAATCCGGACCCGAGCAAGACCATCAAGTGGGGCCCTCAGACTGATGACGAGATGTTGCTTGGATATATCGAATATTACAGGACGGGAACGGACAGCAAAGGCAGCGCGACCGGTGATTCGGATGCGGGATTGGCGTCGCGGTTCAGGCAGTTGGACAAGGATCAGGACGGGATCTTGACGGGAAAAGAACTGGATCAACCCGCCTTGTTCGCGTTGTTGGATTCGGATCGAAACGGGGAAATCACGCCGACCGAAGCAGTCGAAAGCCTGCGGGATCTGGCGACGAATCTTGGTGAAAAATCCCTCAGGACCCGGGCGGGAAAAGATTATGTTCTCAAGCTGTTCGAGCGATTGGACCGGGATTCCGACGGTCGCCTGGTGCGGGATGAACTGGCTCCGCAGATTGGGGAAAAGATTCGCCGAGCGGATCTGAATGGAGACGGTGTGCTGACCCGCTCGGAGCTGGAGCGGGTTTTGAAAATGCGCCGTTGAGTCAGGCTACGAAGACGGGGTCGTAGACCGGCCCGATTCCATGCTTTCGCAGGAGTTCGATGAAACGGGCGATGCCGCGTTTCTCATCGCTCCCCATGTGGAAGTGGATGTGCCAGCCGAGGTAGTCCTTGCGAAAATCGAGATCGTAGTCCGCCCTGCTGGCGATGATGTGATCGAGCGTGTCCAGACCGAAATCCCGAGCTTCTCGCAGTTGCCGCTTCAGTCGCTCATTTTCGACGTCGCGCCGGAGCGCCCAGATGGCGTAGACAAACGGCAGTCCGGTGAGATCGTGCCAGGCGGCACCGAGATCCAGAATCGTGTGCGGATGCGTTTCGCGGCGGAACGCGATTGCCGGGTTGCCGATCAGCAGGACGGCGTCGAGATCCGGTGCGGTGGCGTAGTCGGTCAAGGGAAGCAATTCCGCCTCGATGCCGTATTCCGCCAGGATGACTTTCAACAAATTGACGCTGGTGAGGCTGGCCGCGTCGCAGTGAATCCGGCGGATCTGGTCGAGCGGGATCTTGTGCGCCAGATACACGCTGAAGACCTCACCGAGGGAAGCGACCGCGATGCCGTCGAGAACGTCATAACAATCATGAAACAAGACTTCGGTGATGCTCAGCAGCGCGGCGTCGAGTTCATTTGCGCGCAGTTTTTCCGCGAGCTGTGCAGGCGGGAGAAAAAGGATTTCATCCTCCAGTCCGCGGGTGAGCGGGACCGAATTCAGATAAGGGACAGAGCCGACGCGGAAGGGCTTGAGGGAATTGGAGAGTTCCATCTGGCGAACATCCTCGCGTCGGCGACGTTCGCGTTCGGCCCGTTCGGCGAGCTGCTCCGGGGTGTCCGGTGGCGCCAGTCTCAGTTCGGGGATTTCTTCTCCGGAATTCACGCTTCGATCTCGCGGATGGCTTGGTAGAAGGTGTCGCGTTGCACCGGCTGACGACCGGCTTCTCGGATGGCGTGAATCATCTCGTTCGCGGTGTGGGCCTGCGGTGTCCGGGATCCTGCCATGTGAAAGATGTGCTCTTCCACGATCGTTCCATGAAGATCGTCCGCGCCGTAGTTGAGGGCGACCTGGGCGAGGTTGAGTCCCATGCCGATCCAGTAGGCGGTGATATGCTCGAAGTTGTCCAGGTAGACGCGGGCGGTGGCGATGGTGCGCAGCTGGTCTGTTCCCGTGGGCGGATCGCTTACGGGGATTTCGTTGTTCTCGGGCTGGAAGGGCAGGGGGATGAATCCCGTGAAACCGCCCGAGCGATCCTGTTGTTCGCGAAGGCGTCGAAGATGGTCGATCCGGTCTGTTGGTTTTTCGATGTGCCCGTAGAGCATCGTGCAGGTGCTGCGGCCCCCGAGACGATGCCAGGCGTCGTGAACGGACAGGTATTCTTCGGCCGATTCCTTGCCGACGGCGATTTGTTTGCGTACTGACGGGTCGAAAATCTCGGCCCCGCCTCCGGTCAGTGCGTCGAGTCCCGCGATCTTCAGCTCCTGGAGTGTTTCATCGGTGCTCTTTTTCGCCAACCAGGCCAGATGAAGTATTTCGATCGCGGTGAAGCACTTGAGCTGCAGGCCGGCATCCACCTGCTTCAGCGCACGGATCATGTCGAGGTAGTATTCGAAAGGCAGGGACGGATGGAGGCCTCCGACGATGTGGAGTTCCGTGATGCCGATGTCCAACGCCTCACGCGCCTTTGTCACCATGTCCTCGATGCTCAGCTGGAAGCCGTCCTGATCCCGCTTCTTGCGCGAGAAGGAGCAGAACTTGCAGGAGAGGATGCAATAATTGGAATAGTTGATGTAGCGGTTGACGATGAAGCTGGCCCGATTTCCGACTTTGCGTTGACGGGCAAAGTTGGCGATGGCACCGACCGCGTTGACGTCCTTGCTGGTCAGCAATCGCAGCGCATCTTCGTCGGAGATGCGAATGTCTTCGGCGACCTTTTCATGGATGTCGCGCAGCTCGCTTTTACGGATCAGAAAACTCATGGATTGCCGGCGATACGAAAATCAGGAAAGACCACCTCGATGGTCGTGACGGCGAGAAAGGCGACGCTGATCAGGCTGTTCAGTCGAAAAAAGGCGTTTTGAATCCAGTCCCCTTTGCGGCGTCGGGCCAACCAGTGCTCCATGATGAGGCAGGCCAGAATGACCACGATGCCGAAGTAGTAGGCCAGCTTGAAGCCGCAGAGCACGCCGAAGACCGCAAGCAATCCCCACATGACGAGATGTGAAAGAAAGGCGGCGTGCAGCGCGTTGGACGGCCCCCAGGCGACAACGATCGAATGGAGGCCCGCGCGTCGATCAAACTCGTAGTCCTGCAAGGCGTAGATGATGTCGAAACCGATCAGCCAGAAAATCACGCTGGTCGCGAGCACGATTGGCTGGAGTCCCGTGAGACCCTGTTGCGCAATCATGCGCCCCATGGAACTGGCCCCCATTGGGGCTTCCATCACGGTAAAGCCCAGATTGCCGCGAACCGCCAGCCAGGCTCCGATCGGCGCGAGGGCCAGCGCGATGCCCAGGAAAACGTGCGTGTAGCTGGTGAATCTTTTTGTGAGCGAATAGAAGCAGACGAGGCCAACCGCGATGGGGGAAAGATAAAAGCAGATCGGATTGATGAACCAGGCGGTCACGATCAATCCAATGCCGGTCGCGATGCAGAGACACCAGGCGCTCGCGAGGGTGATCTGGCCGGCGGGGAGGTGCCGGTTTGCCGTCCTCGGATTTCGGGCGTCAATGTCGCGATCGACGATGCGATTGAAGGCCATGGCGCAGGTCCGGGCGCAGAACATCGCCAGCAGGATCAGACCGAAGACCCGGAAGCCCGGCCAGCCACGGTGTTCCCTGGCGGCCACGAGCATGGCCGCCAACGCGAAGGGCAGGGCGAAAAGGGTGTGCGAGATGCGCACGAACCCGGCCCATTTTTTGAGTTCTCCAAACATCGGAGTCGGAAGGCGGAGGATGAAACATTTTGCGCCCTCCGCGAAAAGGAAATTCATTCCCGCTCAGCCTGCCAGCGCGGTTGGGCGTCGTTCTGGATTTCGAGGTGATCCAACACGCGTGCCACCACCGTGTCCACCACTGCTTCAACGCTCTGCGGGCGGGCGTAGAAGGACGGGTTTGCGGGAATCAGGGTCGCACCGGCCAGCAGCAGCAGCTCCATGTTCCGCACGTGGATGAGCGAAAGCGGTGTTTCGCGGGGAACAAGGATGAGCCTTCGGCGTTCCTTCAGCATCACGTCGGCGGTCCGGAGCAGGACGTCGTCGCTGACCCCGTGGGCGATTCGTCCGAGCGTTCCCATCGTGCACGGGATCACCACCATTGCGTCAGCGGGGTTGGAGCCGCTGGCAAAGGGGACGTTCATGCTCTTGAGGCTGTGCTGGCGAACGCCGTCGGTCAGCTGAAGGCCGTTGGGGAGTTCCTCCTGAAGCACCTGTCGGGCGTAGTTGCTCAAGATGACATGAATCTCATGCTCCGCCGGGTCGAGGTGATCCAAAAGGCGCTGGGCATAGAGCGAGCCGCTGGCTCCGGTGATGGCGATGACAAGTTTCAACTGGCCAAATAATGGCGCGGGTTCTGAGAGCGACAAGTGCAATGCGGTTTTGTTACGCTTAACGCCGATGCGAGTCATCCTACAACGGGTCCGCGACGCGCGGGTGAGAGTGGAAGGGCAGATCGTCGGTGAGATCGGCATCGGTCTCCTGATTCTGGTGGGGATCGAAGACGCGGACACCGTGGAAGACGTCTCGTGGCTGGCGGGAAAGATTGTCCGGCAGCGGATCTTCGCTGATTCCGAGGGGCTGATGAATCGGTCCGTGATCGACATCGGGGGCGAACTTCTCGTCGTCAGTCAGTTCACGCTGTATGCGAGCACACGAAAAGGAAACCGTCCGTCGTTCACCCGCTCCGCCAGACCGGAGCATGCGGTGCCACTCTACGAGGAGTTCGTCAATGTGCTGCAGCGGGAAACGGGAAAACGACCGGAAACCGGGCGGTTTGGGGCGATGATGGAGGTGGAATTGCTGAATGATGGTCCCGTCACGATCGTGATGGACAGCCGGGCGAGGGAATAACGTGGTGCAATGTGGGCATCGCGCTGCGAAGTTTGGCCAAAAATACAGGGAATCCCTAAAATTGATCTTTACGGAACCAGTCAGACTGGCCATGCTCCCGACCCTTTCGTCGCTGGAAAAGTAATTTAGAACAAATGGAAGCAATCAAGAAATCGAAGTTGGTCGAAGAGTTTCGCGTTCACGAGCGGGACACCGGGTCTGCGGATGTGCAGATCGCCGTGTTGACCGAGCGAATCACCGAGCTCACCGAGCATCTCAAGGATCACAAAAAAGACCACAGCTCCCGCCGTGGTCTTCTCAAGATGGTTGGTCAACGCCGCCGGCTGTTGGACTACCTGCACGATACCGACCGGACGCGCTATCAGAGCATCACCAAGAAGCTCAATCTGCGCCGCTAGGATTCTCCCGCCGGGCCACCTTCGTGGCCCGGCATTTTTTTGTGTCCGCCAGACACTTTCATCAAGGCGGACACGTTTCACCACATAAACACGACTCGT
Organism: Verrucomicrobiia bacterium; assembly: GCA_016779125.1. GTDB lineage: Bacteria > Verrucomicrobiota > Verrucomicrobiia > Limisphaerales > JAYPXF01. Next base: position 5,420 of record JADHOF010000154.1, read on the forward strand.
CGGTCGGGAGTGATTTCGATAAGCATCCGCGCTTAAGCGGATCTTTACTGAAGTTCCTCCAAGGCTGGCGGGTCACAATTCCGAAAAGCAAAACACATGTCAGAAACAAAGGTAACCGCTTCCATTGGGGGCAAGGAAATTCATATCGAGACCGGCAAACTGGCCAAGCAGGCTGATGGTGCCGTCAAAGTGCAACTCGGCGAAACGGTCATCATCGTGGCCGCCTGCGCCGCCCACAAGGCGCGTGAGGGTCAAGATTTCTTCCCGTTGACCGTCGATTATCGGGAAAAAGCCTCCGCCGCCGGGCGTTTCCCGGGCGGATACTTCAAGCGCGAAGGACGTCCTTCCGAGAAGGAAATCCTCACCTGCCGTCTCACCGACCGACCGATTCGTCCCCTTTTTCCCAAAGGTTGGTTCAATGAGGTGCAGGTGCAGACGATCCTGCTGAGCGCCGACGGTGAGAATGATTCCGACGTCCTAAGCATTCTGGGCGCCTCCGCCGCCCTGAGCGTCAGCGATATCCCGTGGGCCGGGCCTCTGGGCTGTGTCCGTGTCGGTCGCATCGGTGGCGAATATGTCGCGAATCCGACCCACGCCGAAATGGAGAACAGTGACCTCGACCTGATCTACGTCGGCAACGAAAACGACGTCGTGATGTTCGAGGGTTCGGCTGACGAGATTCCGGACAATGAGTTCTGCGAAGCGCTCGCCTTCGCCCAGAACGCGATCCAGCCGCTGATCGCCGCGCAGAAGGAACTCGTCGCGAAAGCCGGCAAGCCGAAGCGCGAGATCAACACCTTCGTGGTTCGCGACGAGATCTTGGCGGATGCGAAAGCCTTCGCCGAAGGGATCGGAGAGGCTCTCCTCACCCCTGAGAAGCTGAAGCGCGAAGCCGCCTGCAATGCCGTCAAAGAGGTGGTCCGCACCAAGCTGACCGAGAAATACGGCGAAGCCGAGATTACGAATCAGCTCATGGATCAGGCATTCTACGCGATCCAGAAAGCCCAGGTTCGGTCCTTCATTCTGAACGACGGCAAGCGCCAGGACGGACGTGGCTTTGATGATATTCGTCAGCTGACGTCGGAAATCGGAGTGCTTCCTCGCACCCACGGTTCGGCCATCTTCACGCGTGGCGAAACACAGGCCTTGGCGATCACGACCCTTGCCAGCTCCGAGGAAGGACAGGACTTCGACTCCTACACCGGTGGACCGGACTCCAAGCAGTTCATGCTCCACTACAACTTCCCGAACTTCTCGGTCGGGGAAACCGGCCGTATCATGGGCCCGGGCCGTCGCGAAATCGGTCACGGCGCCCTCGCCGAGCGCAGCCTTCGCCCGGTCATTCCCTTCGATGAGTTTCCCTACGCGGTGCGGGTTGTTTCGGAGGTGTTGGAATCCAATGGATCGACCTCGATGGCGTCCGTATGCAGCGGCACCCTCGCGTTGTTGCACGCCGGTGTGCCCCTGACCGCACCCGTGTCCGGCATCAGCATCGGTATCTGCACCGAGCCCGGTGACGACGGCAAGATTGGCCGCTACAAGATCCTTACCGACATCATCGGTTGGGAAGACGCGTTCTGCGACATGGACTGCAAGATCGCCGGCACGGCGAAGGGAATCACAGGATTCCAATTGGATCTCAAACTGAAGGGCTTGCCGGGCGACATCATGGTTGAGTCGGTTGAGAAGGCCCGGATCGCGCGCCTCAAGATCCTCGACAACATGAATGCCACGATCAGCGCTCCGGGCGAAATGAGTCCTTACGCCCCACGCATCGTCACGGTGAGCATCAATCCGGACAAGATTGGCGCGTTGATCGGTCCCGGTGGAAAGAACATCAAGAGCATCTGCGACGAGTCCGGCTGCGAGATCAACATCGACGACGACGGCACCGTGCGGATCTATTCCAACAATGCGGACGGACTCGCGGTCGCCCGGGAACGCATCGACGGACTGTGCGCCGAGCCCGAAGTCGGTCGGATCTATCGCGGCAAAGTCGTCACGATCAAGGACTTCGGCTGCTTCGTTGAATTCATGCCGGGCAAGGACGGTCTTTGCCACATCAGCGAGTTGGCCAACTTCCGTGTGAAGAAGACCGACGACATCGTCAAGATGGGTGATGAGATCTACGTCAAGATTCTCGGAGTTGACGAAAAGGGCCGTGTCCGCCTCTCCCGCAAGGCCGCGATGGAAGATCGCGACAAGGCCGCAGGCGGTTCTGAAGGCGAAGCCCCCGAAACGGCGGAAGTCGAATCGGACGAGCAGAACGATTGATTCGTCTCCGCCGAACTTGTTTCCACAGATTGGGCTCCGCGCTTCGCGCGGAGCCCTTTTTTGTCGGGCGCAAGTTAAGCGGAGTTGCCGCCCTTTTATCCTTGGCCGGAGATGATCGCTTGGCAGAATCCGCCCCAGCGAACTCCGCGATGCCGAACGAGCCAGACCCAGAACAGCGCAGCAAGATTTCGAAGGCGGAATTCGAAGAATTGGCGTTCGCGTTGCGAACGCGAATATTGGAGGCCCAGTTCGCCCTTCGCCGACAGAAACGACCGGTCATCGTCATCATCGGCGGATTGGATGGCGCGGGGAAAGGGGAGGTGGTTCACCGGCTGAACGAATGGCTGGATCCGCGTGGGGTGGAGACGCACGCGTTTCTCGGGAAAACAAGCGAGGAGGAACAAAAGCCGAGATTCTGGCGCTATTGGATGGCGACGCCGGCAAAGGGGCGTATGGCGATCTTCTTCGGATCTTGGTACACCGGACCGATTCTTCGGCGCGTGAACGGCACCCTAAACAAGGAGGATCTGCTTGGGACGTTGGAGCGAACCCGCAAGCACGAGAAGATGCTCAAGGACGACGGGGTCGTCTTGGTGAAATTCTGGTTGTCCGTGGGCAGGCGCACGCAGGAGAAGCGATATCAGCGGCTCATCGACGGCGAGGACTATCGATGGCGTATCCTGCCCCTCGATTGGGAGCACTATTCGAAGCATGAAAAATTTGCCTCCGTGGCCGCGCAGGTCGTTGAAGCCACCAACACGTTGGATAATCCGTGGCATGTGATCTCCGCGCGACATCCGACCAATCGCGACTGCGGTGTGGGAGAGGCTTTGGCAACGGCCTTGGAGGAGGCTGTCAAGGAAGGCGAGTTGGCGTCGATCGGATCGCCGGGGGGGTGGCAATTGGGTGATCGACAGCGCCTGACCGTGAGGAATCATCTCGCACAGGTGGATCTCGCCGCGACCTTGGATAAGAAGGATTACAGGCGGCGACTCGCGGCCGCGCAGGACAAGCTGAACGGCCTGATGATGAAGGCTTGGAATGAGCGAATTCCGACCGTTCTCGCATTCGAGGGCTGGGATGCCGCAGGCAAAGGCGGGGCGATTCGGCGGCTTGTGAATGCGATCGATCCCAGATTGGTCCGGGTGGTGTCGGTCGCGGCTCCGACGAAGGAGGAAAAGGACAGGCATTACCTGTGGCGTTTTTGGCGGGATCTGCCCAGGGCAGGGTGCATGACCATTTTTGATCGGTCTTGGTACGGAAGGGTTTTGGTCGAACGGATCGAGGGATACGCGAGCGATGTGGAATGGCGCCGCGCGTACGCGGAGATCAACGAGTTCGAGTCCCAATTGCTCGAGGCCGGAATCACGTTGGGCAAGTTTTGGATTCATATCTCGAACGAGGAGCAGGAACGCCGCTTCGAGAGCCGGTCAACGGACGCGTTAAAGCGGCACAAGATCACTGACGAGGACTGGCGAAATCGACAGAAATGGAGTGCCTACGAAGACGCAATCAATGACATGGTCGGATTGACATCGACGAAGGAATGTCCGTGGACGCTCGTGGCCGGCAACGACAAACGGTACGCGCGGGTGCATGTGTTGGAGGCGGCGTGTGTGATGCTGGAAGCGCAGATGAAGGGACTGTGATGGAATCGAAAGCCTTGATCAAAGACCGAGAGAAGGTGGGCAAGGAACCGAGCGGATGGCCGGGCTTCAAGCTTTACGAGGTGGGGCGCAAGATCTTGATGGCGTCCTTTTTTGTGATCTTTCTGCTGATCGCCCATCAAAAATTCTTCACAGGCTACCGGCGGAGCAAGGTGAAATTGGTGTTGCTGATGTGCGTTGCTCCCTTTGTCCTCGCCGGAGGGATCTGTTGCCTGGTTGGTTGGTGGCAAATGGAGTTGTCCGGCGCGTTTGCGGGGGGCGGTCTCGAAAAGGAGAGGAAAGAGCGAGATCGGGAGCGCCGGCGCCGAAAGGAAGAATCCAACCTTTTGCCATGGCAGCGGCCCGGGCGGTAGACGCGATTCGCAGGGCGCGCTTGATGAGACGGTGGAACACATCTAGCTTTCCCGCTTCTGATGCACCGGACTTGGTTTAAAATTCAGGGGTTGCTCGCGGTGATGGCGCTGGGCTGCGGCGCGCCCGGGAACAAGTCCCATCTCAGCAAGGTGGCCGCGCCGCCCACGTATTCCACTTCCACCGCGTCTCCCTCGCCCGCTGTGGATGCGGACGGATGGCTCAAGGATTTTTCAGACGAACGCCTGCCGGAGCTCGTGGCGGAGGCCCAGCGAAACAATTTCGATCTGATGATCTCGGCAACGCGGCTGATGGCGGCTCGCGGCACTGCGCGCATGGACAGCTCGGGGATGTTGCCGACGGTGGGGGCCAGCTTGAGCGGGGCTCGAAACAAACGGGTATCGACGGCCGGCTTTCGATTGACCAATCCCAAGACGGACACCTTCGATGTCGGTCTGGACTTCGCCTGGGAATTGGATCTCTGGGGACGTTTGGCAAACCGTTCCCGCGCGGCGTATG
>JADHOF010000155.1 GCA_016779125.1 Verrucomicrobiia bacterium
GCTTGCCTTGAACTGGGGCGCGACGCTCTACCTCGACACCGACGCGAATCCGACCAGCGGTTTCGGCTACTGGAGCACGGGCGCCGACTACATGGTGCAGGGCGCGAATGTTTACCGCTACACCGGCACCGGCGCTGATTGGAGCTGGGCCTGGGTCGGTGGAGTCGACTACGTGACCAACGGCGGCACGCTTGAAGCCTCCTTTCCGAAATCCTTCCTCGGTGCCGCCACCACGATCAACCTGGTTTTCCACGGCGAAAACAGCGCCTTCGGCGGCACCACGGTCGATACCGTTCCGAACGATCTGGGCACCCCGCTGACCTACAACGTGCAGTAAGGGCGGGGGATCGATATCGAACAATTCAAGGCGGCTCGGCATCACGTCGGGCCGCCTTTTCTATTCCCCTAAGGGTAACCCTGAGCAAGGGATGCGATTGCCGCACCGATGGTGCCGCGCGGCGGAGGGCGTAGATTGATCCCAGTTAAACGAAGTCCGCCCCATATGAACATCACCGCAAAAATCCTCCCGACAAAGCTCCGAGTGCTGCCCGTCCTGGCCGCCCTCCTCGTCGCGTTCACGAGCCAAACCCTTTCCACCCGGGCCGCGCTGCCCGGGACCTCGGTCGATCTCAATGTGCTGGTGATCGCCGCCCAGGCGGACGACTACTCGCTGGCACCGATCCGCGAAGCCCTCGATTTCGCGGGCACGCCCTACCATGTTCATGTGGCAACAGAAAACCCCGGGTCCCTCATCTCCGATACGCTGCGGAGCGGGACCCGGGGTTTCTATCAGGGCGTCATCCTGAGTTCCGCCTCCCTGGCCTACACACCGGACGGCGGCACCACCTGGATGTCCGCGCTGACCCCGGCCGAGTGGGCTGTTCTTCAGCAGTATGAGGTCGATTTCGGTGCCCGCCGCCTCAACTGGTACGCCTATCCGGGACCCGAGCAGGGCTTCAACTGGCCGACCGCCTCCTTTGACACCACCGGCAACACGCTTTTCGGAAAATGGACCGCCGAAGGCGCGGCGAACTTCCCTTACCTCAACGCGCAGAATGACTACCCGATCCAAAACGTCTGGGTCTACCTCGCCACCCCGCTGGACGCCGACACGCAGGTTTGGATGAGCGACGCCTCCGGCAATGCGCTGCTCGCGCTGAAGACCTTCGCCGACGGCCGCGAGATTCTGACCAAGACCTTCGACAGCGCCACCTGGCAGCTCAACTCCTCCGTCCTCTACCACGGCCTGATCAACTGGGTCAGCGGCGGCCTGTTTCCCGGGCAGCGCCACACCTACCTCACCGCGCAGATCGACGACGTGTTCCTCGCCGACGACATCTACACCGGTGGTGAGTATCGGCAGGACTCCAACGACTGGCACGCCACCATCGCCTGGCAGCAGGGCTTCAACCAACGTGTGAGCGGCACCTACTTCCGCTACGACATGGCCTTCAACGGATTGGGTACCGAACCCGGCCAATACAGCCCCGACGATCTCACCCCCTTCGCCGCCGCCACCGAATCCGTCTTCAAATGGATCAGTCACACCTGGTCGCATCCCTATCTCGACCAGATCAAATACAACGCGGCGCTTCCTGAAATCGTGCAGAACAACCAGAAGGCCGTCGAACTTGGCCTGACCACCTACAGCATCAAAAACATGGTCACGCCGAACATCACCGGCCTCGACAATCCCGAGTTCCTCAACGCCGCCTACGATTCCGGCATCCGTTACCTCGTGACGGACACCTCCATCCCCTCTCATCGGGCTCCCAGCGCCAACACCGGCATCCCGAATCCCCACGTGCCCGGCATCCTCATGATCCCGCGCCACGCCAACAACCTGTTCTACAATGTCAGCACGCCCGCCCAGTGGATGGCCGAATACAACGACATCTACCGCGGCTACTGGGGTCGCGACCTGAGCTACCCGGAGATTCTCGACGACCAGAGCGACCTTCTGCTCCGCGCGCTGCTCAAGGGCGACGTCAGCCCCCAGATGTTTCACCAGCCGAACCTTCGCGCCTACAACGCCGCCGGCAACACGCTGCTCGGTGACCTGCTCGATGCCGTCGCCGACAAATACGAATACTACTACAACTTCCCCTTCCTCAGCCCCACGCAGGACGAGTTGGGTGAAACCGTCCAATGGCGCATGGATTACAACAACAGCGGCGTCCAGGTCACCCGCAACGCCGACGGCTCGATCACCGTTTCCGTCCAGTCCGGCACCGTCGTTCCGGTCACCGGCATGAAGACCGCCGGCGCAGAATTCTACGCCGGACAATGGATCACCTACGTCACCCTGTCGGCCGGCGAGGCCAAGACCTTCACGCCGGACGGGCAGGGCGGCTACACCACCGGAGCCCCGGTGAACAATCCCCCGAGCGTCTCGGGCACCAGCGCCGTCACCGACGCCGCGACCGCCGTGAATATCACGCTGAACGGTTCCGACCCCGACGGCGACGCGATCCTCTTCGCGATCACCAGCGCTCCCACCCTGGGCACGCTCAGCGGAGCGGTTCCGAACCTGGTCTACACGCCCAACGGCACCTCCGGCACCGATACCTTCAGCTACACCGTGACCGACGGCGAATACACGGTCACCGGCACCGCGACCGTCACGGTTTCAGCCATCGTCGCCAACCAGGCCCCGATCGCCGTGGATAGCAGCGCGAGTGTCAAACGCGGCAGAACGGTCACCCTGAAGTTGCAGGCCTCCGATCCCGACAACGATCCGCTGACCTACACCATCCTGACCGCCCCGAAACTCGGCAAGCTCAGCGGCACCGCTCCGAACTTGAAATACAAGGCAGGAAGAAAGACCGGCACCGACACGATCACCTTCTCCGTCAGCGACGGCAAATCCACCGCCACCGCGACCGTCACGGTGACGGTCCGATAAGAAGATAAATCTCATCAGAATCGCAAACGTCGCCTTCCGCCTGGATGGCGACGTTTCGCTTTTTGAACTGAGGGGGTGTCGCTTACGGAAGAGGCCGGATCGTGATGTTTCGGAAGCGGTGGAGGTCGCCTTTGCCGTGGTGTTGGAGGGCGATGTTTCCCCGGGTAAAACGGGGGTCGCGCAGGTCGGCGGTTTGGACGTCGTTTAACCAGATCTGGATGCGCTCGCCTTCGCAGCGGATGCGGAAGCGGTTCCAGTCGCCGGTTTTGAAGGCGTTGCGGGTCATGGCCTCAAAGGCCTTGGATTCCTCCGCGCCCTTGGGCCAGACCCAGCCGGAGCCGATCGCGTAGAGCATGCCGCTCTTGGCCTCCTCGATCTCGCATTGGTAGCCCTTGGGTTTGCCTTCGCCGACACAGCGGAAGCCAATGCCGGAGTTGTATTTGCCGTCGGCCGGCATCATGGCTTCCACCGTGAGTTCGAAGTCGGTGAAGTCCTCCTCGTGCACCAGCCAGAGGTTGTCGCCTCGCGCGAGGATTTGAATCTCGCCGTCAACGACCTGCACGTCGCCCTTGGCGCGGGCGGACCATCCGTGGAGCGTCTTGCCATCGAAGAGGGCTCGTTCCTTGGGGTGATCGACGCGGGAAAGGAATCCGCCGATCGAGAGGCGGGTGAAGACCGCGAGGTCTTGCGGTCCGGACAGCACGATGGTCGGGGGCAGGTCCGGGGAACTGAGTTCGTTGCAGCGGGCGAGCAGTTGTTTGACGGCGGGAATCGCGGTTCGCGCTTTGGCACCGAGGAGTTCGATTGCGCGCATTCCGTGCAGCACGGCATTCATGTCCTCGCTCTGCAGTTCCTTTTCCAGCAGCGCGAGGGCGGCTGGGTCGCCGGCTCGGGCCAGCAGGCCTGCCGCTTCGATCCGGACGGCGCTGGATTTGTCGGTGAGGGCTTTTGCCAGCGCGCGGCTTGCGGCAGGAGTGGTTTGTTCGAGGGCGGCGAGACCGATCACCCCCCAGTAGCGGATGCTGGCGTTGTCGCTCATCATGTTTCGCAGGAAAGCCTCCTCGCCGGCTGTTCCCACCTGCCAGGCGGCGGAATGAATTTTGGAGAGTTCGATCTTGCCGGCGCGTGCCGCGTCCCACGGGCTGAGCTTGTCCGAGATTCGCCACGCTTCACTTTCGGGCACGAAGCCGAGGTCCCGGGCGGCTGCGATGTGGCGTTGATGTTCGGCGCGCAGGCGCTTCAATTCGTTCGCAAACTTTGGCGCGTTCGCGAGGTTGTTCAGATTCTGCGGATCGTTGCGTGTGTCGTAGAGCTCCTCAACCGGGCGGGTTGGGCCGGCGAATTGCCATTGCGCCGGGGTCATTTTCTTCGGGTCTGTCAGCCGGTAAAACTCATGCCGGATTTCGCCGAGGTCCGGCCAGCCGGTGGGCTGGTTGTAGCCGAGGTGCGGCAGGTAGTTGCGGATGTAGAGGAAGCGTTCGTCGCGCACGGAACGGGCGAGATCGCGAACCTCGTCCACGCGATCGCGATGGCCGTGAACGTATTGCCGGGCGCGCAAAGCACCCTGCCCGAGGAACGGCTGGCCCTGCATCGATTTCGGCACCTTGAGGCCTGCCAGAGCCAGCGCTGTGGGTCCGAAATCGACGAAGCTCACCAGGTTGCCGACGGACTCGCCGGGTTTCGCCGGGGCGAGGTGACGAAATTTTTCAGGGAAACGGATCAGCAGGGGCACGTGGGTTCCGCTGTCGAACAAGGCCCGTTTGTGTCGTGGCATGCCGGAGCCGTGGTCGGAGTAGAAGAAGACGATCGTGTCTTCCGTCAATCCGTCTTCGTCCAGCTGCCCCAGGATTTCGCCGACCTCCTTGTCCATCGCGGTGACACAGTCATAGAAGCGTGCCACGGTTTTCCGGATCACGGGCGTGTCTGGATAATAGGGAGGCAAGGGGGCCTTGGCCGGATCGTGTATCTCGTCCGTGGTCAGGCGGCTTTGCACTTCAGCCTGAAACTTCTCGTAGGGCCACACCATCGTGCGGCTTTGGTGGGAGGTCATCAGGTTGAACACGCTGAAGAAGGGTTTCCCGGCCGAGCGTTTGCGGAAGTGCGCGGCGTCGGAGCTGTCGTCCCATGATGCGGCGATGACTTCCTTCCAGTTCGCCGTGTTGTAGTCGGTCTTGACCTTGTTCGATGTGTAGAAACCCGCCTTGCGCAGCAGGGAGGGAAAACCCGTCATCAAATCGGGAATCGGGAATGCGGACCTCATCTGTTGCGTTCCGAGGGAAGGGGCGTAGCAGCCGGTGATCAGACACGAACGCGAAGGCGAACAGACGGGCGCGGTCGCGAAGGCGCGGGTGTAGCGAACGCTTTGTCGGGCGAGGCGGTCGATGTTGGGTGTGTGCGCGTAGGGGTCGCCGTAGCAGCCCAGCGTCGCGCTCATGTCCTCGGCGGTGATCCACAGGATGTTCGGGCGAATCGGCGCGGATCGGGCCTCCGGAAAGAGGACTGCGGCCGTCAAAGCCGTGAACAGAAAGAGTTTCGTTCGCATTCGCGGAGCAAACCACGAAGCGGGGGACGCGACAAGCGGACGGGGTTACGGGTTGCCCGTCTTGGCCCGTGTTTCGCCGTGTTTTGATACGCTGGCGAGCAGGCGTTGCGACATGGCGAGCGACTGTTCGAGATCTTTCCGGAGCATCAGGTTCGAGATGGCCGCGCCGGCGTAGTTGGCGACGGTCATGAGGAAACTGAGATCGTCCTGGGAGAAGGCCGTCTTTCCGCTCTTCGAATCGACGCACACGACGCCGACGATCTGGTCCAGCCAGATCAGAGGGGCGTAGAGACCGGTCTCCAGATTCAGACTCGCCATGCTGGCGGTCGGATCCAGTTCCTGATCACTGGTCCAGATGAAGCCGACCTTGTTCGCGACGCAGCGTTTGACCAGCGTGCGGCTGACGGGGGGTGTTTTTTCGGGACGGCTGGCGACGACGGCAAACTGGTTGTTTCGGGCCTGATCCCGGACGAGCACGGCCCCGCGTTCGGCTGCGGGAATGATCTGGAGAGCCCGGTTCAGGATCAGGTTGGCCAGGGATTCCGTTGTCGGTTCGCCCGCGAAGTGCTGCGGCAACTCGAAGAGGACGGCGAGCTGTTTCTTGCTCATCTGCACCGTGTCCCGTTCGATGCGGGCCATTGTTTCACCGGGGGGCAGCTCGCTCCTGACGACCAGATTGTCCGGCATTTCCTGGTCCGAAAACGTGACCGTGTCGTCGTGCGATTCCAGGCGGAGCCAGATCGTTCCGCCGCTGGGCGGGGGGGTGATGCTGATCAGGGTGTCGCCGATGCGGATTTCGTCCTCCGGCGTGACGCGGGTACGGGATTGGATAGCCTGCCCGTTGACCTTCGTGCCCCAGGAACTTCCGAGATCCTCGACGAAAGTCTCCCCGTCGAGGAGGAGAACGCGCAGATGCCGGCGGGAAATGCTGCTGTCCGTATCCAGCTGCAAGTCCGAGGTGGAGGCCTTGTCACGGCGACCGATCACGATGTCCTCCTTGTCGAGAATGAACGACTTCTTTTCCCCGTCTTTGCGGCAAACGATCTGCATGGGTTGGGACGCTGGCGAGACGGCTGTCGAAGATCAACCCGTTTTTCAGCCTCGCCGCGACCGAAACCTTGACGCTCGCGAGATGTCCCGCCTAGTTTAGCGCCTCTTCGGGCCAGCTTAGCTCAGGGGTAGAGCAGCTGTTTTGTAAACAGCTGGTCGTCGGTTCAAATCCGACAGCTGGCTCCACTTTTTCCTTTTCCGCCCCCCCATTGACACCGGACCTTGGCCGGAACCCTGTCATGGAAATCGTAATTCTTAAAGGCGTCGCCCAGGCCTGCCAGGTCGCGGCTCGGTTGGTGGAGAGCCTTGTTCGGGAAAAACCGGACGCTGTTCTGGGATTGGCGACGGGCAGCACGCCGGTTCGCCTCTATGCGGAAATGATTCGGGCGCATTGCGAGGCGGGGCTTGATTTCGGACGGGTCCGGACATTCAACCTCGACGAGTACGCCGGTCTGCCTCGCGATCACGAACAGTCCTATTACCGCTTCATGCGGGAGAAGTTGTTCGATCACGTGAACATCAATCCCGCCAACACGAACATCCCGAACGGTTTGGCCCAAGACATTCCGGCCCATTGCCGGGCGTATGAGGATGCCATTCGACAAGCGGGCGGGGTGGACCTGCAGATTCTGGGGATCGGTGCCAACGGCCATATCGGATTCAACGAGCCGACGTCCTCCCTGGTCTCGCGCACACGGATCAAATCCCTGACCCGCCACACGATCGAGGAGAACGCCCGTTTCTTCGGAGGCGAGGACGAGGTGCCGCGTCATGTGATCACGATGGGGGTCGGCACGATCATGGAATCCCGTCAGATCGTCATGCTCGCGTTTGGTGAAAAGAAGGCCCGCGCGGTCGCGGACATGATCGAAGGGCCGCTGACATCGTACGTGCCCGCGTCGATACTCCAGATGCATCCGAACACCAAGGTCTTCCTGGATGAGGAAGCCGCGATGGAGCTGAAGCGGAGCGAGTATTACAAGTGGGTGTATGAGAATAAGCCGGCATGGCAGAAATTCTGAACCCGACTAAAAACGAATTTTGCCTCCGGGCGACGAGTCCACCAATGAACCCATTGCCCAGATCTCCAATTTCCGTTGCACATCCTAATGAATACTGATCGACGCACGTTTATCCGCAATTCGTCCGCCACCGCCGGCACGGCCGCGCTTGCCACGCAGCTGGCCTTTCCGACCGTCACCTTTGGGGTCGACCTGGCGAAGAAATTCAAGATTGGCCTGATCGGCTGCGGAGGGCGGGGCACCGGTGCTGCGGCGCAGGCGTTGAGCGCCGACAGCAACACCGAAATGTGGGCGCTGGCTGATCTGTGGCCGGAGCAGATCGAGCAGACCCGTCAGATTCTGGACAAGCAGCACTCGGGGCGGATCAATGTGCCCGAGGGGCGGCGGTTCACGGGATTGAACGCCTATCAGGAGCTGCTCGACAGCGGGGTGGACATTGTGTTGATCGCCACGCCCCCGGGCTTTCGTCCTCAACACTTCGCGGCCGCCGTGGATGCGGGCAAACACGTTTTCGCCGAGAAACCCGTCGCCACCGACGCCCCCGGAGTGCGTTCTGTGTTGGCGACGAACGAAAAGGCCAAGGCCAAGGGGCTCGCCGTCGTGTCCGGTCTCTGCTGGCGCTACGAGACCAACATGCGCAAGACGGTCAAGGCGCTTCAGGACGGCGCGATCGGCAAGATCGTCAATTGCGAGTCGACCCGCTATCTGAAGGGGGTTGCCAAGATGGCGGAGCGGCAGGAGGGCTGGACCGATTTGGAATACCAGCTTCGCAATTGGTACTACTTCACCTGGCTGTCCGGCGATTTTATCGCGGAACAATTTGTGCACGAGTTGGACAAGATGTCCTGGCTCCTTGGCCGTTATCCCGCGAGCGTGCTCGCGTCCGGCGGGCGCATTTCACGCACCGAAGAAAAGTACGGGCACGTGTTTGATCACTTCAACGCCATGTTCGAATATGACGACGGCGTTCGCTATTACGCCTCCACGCGGCAGCAGCCGAATTGCGACGGGGTGTTCCGCGACCACGTGTTCGGCACGGAGGGTTGGTGCGACCTGATGAAGTTCACCATTTACGGCAAGAACCAGCAGCGGATCGGGAAGAACCGCACGAACATGCATCAGCTGGAGCACGACGAGATGTACGCGGCGCTCCGACAGGGAGAGATTCCGAACAACGGGGAATACATGGCGCACTCGACCTTGATGGGCCTGATGGCTCGGGAATCGGCCTACACGGGAAAACAGATCACGTGGGATCAGATGCTGAAATCCAAGAAACGATACGTGCCGGAGAAGCTCGACTGGAACATGAAGCTGCCGGATCCACCGGTGGCCAAACCCGGTATCACGCCCTTTATCTGAGGAGGCTTGGGAAAGAGGATGTCGCGGCGGTTCGGGGTTGGTTGCGAGATTTCCGCTCGATGGCGGACCCCTTCGATGTGCCGCGACATCCCTTTCCCGATCTTGTGTCAGAAATTCCGGGTGATCCGCGAGCGGGTGATTTGTTCCCTCATGGGTGGAAGCGCCCTTCTGCCGGGCAGATGAACGGATGCCGCCGTTCGCGGTGGAACGACGACGGGCATGCCGGGGCCTTTGAAAGGTTTCGACGGAATGATGATTTGTTTGGCCATGATTCTGCCTTTGTTGAGTTCTGTCAGTGATTGGTGTTGAGGAGGATCGCTCGGACTCGAAAGCCGGTCGCGTCTTGATGTAGCGAGTTGTTTGACGATGAATTTTCCATGCCAACAACCAACACCGTTTCCGACCGGGTCGCCATACGTGTTGGCCGGTAGAAGATGGGCCGTCGCCCTCAGGTGTTCGACCGAGGGTGTTCACCGGACAGGGTGGGGAATCGGATATTTTCCCAGATCCTTTTTTGAAATAGTCGCTATCCTCCTTCCCGGAATGGAGCTTTTTCGGCGCAATCGACGGTCATGTTCGACGGGCATTTTGGCGGCCATGCTCTTGCTGGTCGTGTTCAAGGTTCCCGGCGTGGCCGCAGTGGCGGACAGGTCGGTTCCTTTGACCTCCGCCGCAGTGATCAATCGCTTATCCGGCCCCGAGGCGTCCAAAGGTTTGCCCGTGCGGGTGGAAGGGGTGGTTGTGCAACGATGGAGCGGGAGACAACTGCTCTTTATGGAAGCTGATGGAAGGGTTCTCGAAGTTTACGCGCCGGGCACGAACCACCTGGTAGGGATCGGGCAGACGATCGAGGTCGAGGGTCTCAGCATGGATCAAGCCGGGCCACAGGTGGTTGCTCGTAGCCTGACCGTTTTGGATGCGGAGTATCGGCGGCCGAATCCTCAGGAGACTGCTGTGAGCGAAATCGGGGAATCCATTGCGGAACCCCGCTGGATTCAGATCGACGGAGTTGTGAGGCAGGCGCAATGGTCGAGCGAACGCCTCTGGCTGGAGGTTCGGGATCGCGGGCATCTCCTGCAGGTCAACATTCCCAAAGCTCCGAAAACGGATCTCCATAGACTGGTGTTTTCCCGGGTGAGGGTTTCCGGTGTTCTCACGACCTGGAGCCGCATGAGTATTGAGAGACCTGGTCCCGTGCTTTGGTTGGGAAGTGCGGATGATCTGGAAATCGTTTCCCAGCATTCGGACCATCTCTTCGACAAGATCAAAGTCCTGCCCGTTCGGTCCA
>JADHOF010000156.1 GCA_016779125.1 Verrucomicrobiia bacterium
ATCGACGGATTGGCGAAGTATTCGTTCCGATGATTCTGACCGGCGGGGCGTATCTGCTTGCCGGGCACTTTCTCAAGATGTCGATCTCGAGCGAGATGCTTCGCTTGCTTTCGAGGTTGAAATGAGCGGGTAGAAAGACGCCGGAATTCGAGTTTCCAACTGCGATTGGATCCGGCATTGAGTGACAGATCATGAACATGAATCGAAAAGAGTTTCTCAAGTCGATGGCTGGCGGGGCCGTGGCTCTGGCCGGGGGCGGATGCGCGGGTTTGCCCAACAGCCGGAACCGACCGAAGCTCGCCTTGTCGGCTGCGACCTACATGGTCAGGGGACGTTTGAAGGCGAACGCGAGCCCGGCGGGATTTCGGGATTCCCTTCACCTTCTGGAACATGCGCACGGGCTGGGCGCGGGCGGGGCGCAGATTGGCGTCCGGGATTGGAGCGAGCCCGGGATGGCGAAGCGCTTGCGGGGGAAGGCGGAGGAATTCGGGATGGCTTTGGAGGGGCAAATCGCCTTGCCGAAGAAGGATGCGGACATTGCCGCGTTCGAACGCTCGTTGAGGGCGGCCAAGAAGGCGGGTGTCTCGATCCTGCGAACCGTGATGTTGGGCGGGCGACGGTATGAGACGTTTAGAACCCGCGAGTCGTGGGAACAGTTCAGGCGGGATTCCTGGGAATGGCTGACGCGGGCGGAACCGCTCGTGAAAAAGCACGGTCTGAGGCTTGCGGTGGAGAATCACAAGGATTGGCGGATCGACGAAATGAAATCCGTGATGCGCCGGATCTCCAGCGAACATGTCGGTGTGAACCTGGACATGGGAAACAACATCGCTCTGCTGGAGGACCCGATGCGGGTGGTTCGGGAATTGGCTCCGTGGACGATTTCGGCGCATATCAAGGACATGGGTGTCGCGGAGTATTCGGACGGTTTTCTGTTGGCGGAGGTTCCGTTTGGAGACGGATTTCTCGACGTGCAGGAGATGGTTCGAATTTGTCTGCGGGCGAATCCCTCGATCCAGTTCAACCTCGAAATGATCACGCGCGATCCGTTGGAGATTCCGTGCCTGACGAGCCAGTATTGGGAGACTTGGTCCAAACCGGATGGTGAGGCGCTCTCGTCGATGTTGGATCAGGTGCGCCGAAATTCCGGAAAGAAGGAATTGCCGCGAATCAAGGGCATGAACAAAGTCGCGCAGGTGCGCTTCGAAGAAGAGAACAATCAGCGCTGCTTTGCGTGGTGGAACGAACAGATAGTCTGAACATGAAAAAACTATTCCTGCTGCTGGGCCTCGCCCTGAGTGTCAACGCGTCCGATTGGCCTGTTTATCGCGGTCCGAATCACGACGGAATTTCAACCGAGACAGGTTGGACCACCGCGTGGCCGAAAGGAGGACCTGCCAAATTGTGGAAGGCGAAGGTCGGCATCGGCTTTTCCTCGATGGTGGTTTCGGACGGCCGCGTGTTCACGATGGGCAACGCGAAGAATCAGGACTCCGTGGTCGCCTTTGACGCGGTGTCCGGCAAGAAACTTTGGAGTCACACCTATGCGGCGGAGTTGGGCCCTCTTTATTATGAGGGTGGTCCGGGCGCGACACCGACCGTGGAGGGGGACGCCGTCTACACCATCAGCAAGTGGGGCGACGTGTTCTGCCTGGGTGCGGCTGACGGCAAGGTTCGATGGAAACGGCAGCTGCGGGATCAGGAAGGTGCGAAGGTCGTTGACTGGGGGTTTGGTGGAGCACCGATGCCGTACGGAGATTTGTTGCTGTTGAACGCGGGTGGCGCCGGTATGGCTCTGGAAAAGGCGAGCGGCAAGACAGTTTGGAAATCGAAAGGGGATCCCGGCTACAGTACTCCCTATCCGATCGATTGGGATGGCAGGCGCTTGTTCATGTTCAGTTCGGGAGACGACTACAGCGCCGTGGATCCGAAAAACGGCAATGCGGCCTGGAGCATCGAATGGGTCACCCGATACGGAGTCAATGGAGCGGATCCGATTGTTGCGGACGGATTGGTGTTTCTTTCCTCGGGCTACGGGAAAGGCTCCGGGCTTCATCGGGTGGTCAAGGGAGTGGCGGAGGAACGGTGGCGAAGCCGGAAATTCCGAACGCAGTTCAATCCGGCCGTGAAGTTTGGAGATCGTTTGTTCGGCTTTGATGGTGACACCGCAGCACGAGCCTATGTGAAGTGTGTCGACTGGAAATCCGGCGACATTCTCTGGGAGGATGAGTCGCTTGGATTCGGATCGATCACGGCGGCGGACGGCAAATTGATCTTGCTCGGGAACAAGGGGGATCTCGTGGTGGCGAAGCCGTCGGACAAGGGGTTGGAGACGATCGCCAGGGCAAAGGTTCTTGGTGGAAAGTGTTGGACGGTTCCCGTGCTGGCGAACGGCCTGATTTATTGCAGGAACGCGGCCGGGGATTTGGTTTGTCTCGACGTTCGCGGAAAGAAATAGTCGCCGCCATTCCATCATGATGAACACGACACGCCGTTCCTTTATCAAGACCAGCGCCGCCGCTTCGTTGGCATTCGGGGCGACACCGCTCCTTGCCGCGAAGGGGAAAAAGTTTCGAACCGCGCTGATTGGTTCGGGGTGGTGGGGGATGAACATCCTGCGGGAGGCGATCGCGGCGGGACGTTGTCAGGTGGTGGGACTTTGTGATGTTTATCAGCGCCCGCTCGTGGCGTCGCAGGACGATGTGGCCGGACTGACCGGAGACGAGGCGCGCATTTACACCGACTACGAGGAAATGCTGCGCAAGGAACGGCCGGAGATCGTCATTGTGGCGACGCCGGACCACTGGCACTCGCTGCCCACCATCGCCGCTCTCAAGGCGGGCGCGCATGTGTTCTTGGAAAAGCCGACCGCGCACACGATCGAGGAAAGCCGCGCGATTGTGAACGCCGCAGAGGCCGGGGACCGGGTTGTTCAGGTGGGGCTGCATCGACGAATTGGACCGCATCACGTTTCGGGAATGGATTTCCTGAGATCTGGAAAGGTCGGCAAGATCGGCATGGTGCGGATGTTTGTGACTTCCGGGCGCGGTGGAATCGAAAAACCCGAGGCCAACAGCGACGTGCCCAAGGGCATGGATTGGAACCGGTGGTGCGGACCGGCACCGTCGCGTCCCTTCAATTCCAAGATCGCCCCGGGGCGCTGGAGAAACTTTCTGGATTACGCAAATGGAACCCTGGGCGACTGGGGTGTGCATTGGCTTGATCAGGTCCTTTGGTGGACGGATGAAAAATATCCGAAAGCGGTTTATTCGACCGGTGGACGGCCGATCAGCGGCCCGGTGGTGAATGACGGCAAACAGCAGACCACGGACGCGCCGGATACCCAGGTGGCGACCTATGAATTCGAATCCTTCACCGCCGTGTGGGAGCATCGGCGTTACGCGGGTACGGGCAGCGAGCAGCATCCGTTTGGCGCCTATTTCTATGGTACGGAAGGCGTTTTCCACATGGGTTGGCGCGACGGTTGGACGTTTTATCCCAGCAACAAAAAAGCGACGCCGGTGCACGAAGATCCTCGCTTCGACAACGTGAAGGACGGGCATAACATCCCGCCCTTGTGGTTGGATTTTCTGGACGCGATCGATCGGAAGCGCAAGCCGGTCGCGGAGATCGAAGCGTCACATCGATCGTCCGTGCTCCCGATGCTCGGGATGATGTCCTACAAGCTGGGACGCAGTATTCGATGGGATGGCAAGCTGGAGAAGGTCCTGGGAGATGACGAAGCCAACGGTCTGCTCCGACGGGAGTTTCGTGCGCCGTGGGTCTATCCGTCCGCCTGAAACCAAGAATTCGAAAATCAATGTTACCGGGAATCAAACTATTCGATCTGACGGGCCGTGGGGCGATCATTACCGGCGGTTCAAAAGGCTTGGGTGAAGCCATGGCAGCCGGGCTGGCCTCGGCTGGGGCCAATGTCATGCTGGTCAGTCGCAGCGAATCGGAAGCGGTGGCCGCCGCCGCAGGCATTGCGCGAGAGTATGGACGCAAAGCGGTCGGACACGCGGCGGACATCACCGATCCGCTTCAGGTTGACGCGATGGTGAAGCGGGCGGTCGAAGAAATGGGTGGGGTGGACATTTTGATCAACAGCGCCGGTATCAATATTCGGGGTCCGATCGATGAATTGAGCTACGAAGATTTCAAGAAGGTGCAGGAGATCAACGTCAACGGAACCTGGCTTTGTTGTCGGGCCGTTCTGCCGCTGATGATCGCGAAAGGATGCGGTCGGATCATCAATCTTGCGAGCACGCTCGGAGTCGTGGGATTGGCCAATCGCACGCCCTACACGGCGAGCAAGGGGGCTGTTGTCAACATGACGCGCGGACTGGCTTTGGAAGTCGCCGACAAGGGGGTCACCGTGAACGCCATCTGTCCCGGTCCGTTCCTGACCGCGATGAACGTGCCGATCGCGGACACCGAGGAGGGGAAGAATTTCATTGTCGGCGCGACGGCTTTGAAGCGCTGGGGCGAACTGAAGGAGATTCAGGGAATCGCCATGTATCTCGCCAGCGACGCGGGCAGCTACACGACGGGGAGCATGATGGTTGTCGATGGCGGTTGGACGGCCCGATAAGCCTTGCTCAGTTCTGCTGAATCCATTCCTGAAGTCGTTCGCCTGTCACGGGACGGCCCTGCAATTTCAGGGCGCTCACCTGACGGCTTAGCCGGGTGAGAGTGGCTTCGCGGTTCATTGACCGGGCGGCGGTGAATGAGCTGAACGCCTCGTCGAAGTCCTCGAAGTCGAGCTGTCTGAATCCCCGCCTGAGAAAGGCTTCCGCCCCAAGCAGCTTCAACTCGTCGGACAGCTTTTCGCGGCGAGCCCAGTTTTCAAGCCAGGTCAGGCGACGTCGGCCGTCCGCTAGGTAGCGCGGCCCAAGCGCTTCGAAGTGGCTCTGATACAATCTCGTCCGGTCGGCCTCTTCGAGGGTTGCCAGTTTCGGGATCAATTCCCGGCTGGCCAGATCGGACGCGATGACTTGGGCGATGATTTGGTGCCCGTGGATGGACGGATGCACGTGGTCCAGATACCAGTCGAATCCCGGTGGGGCGGGAGCGCACAGGGAGGAGAGGGCTCGCTCGGCGTCGATCAGAGGAACAGACAAGCTGTCCGCGGTCTGGCGAAGCGCGGATGCAAAATCTGAGGGCATTCGAAGCGGGCAGATGTCGTGGTCTCGCGCGAGGGCGTAATGCCGGCCTGCTACTATGGGATCGGATGCATCCAGCAGTTTCGCGATTCGGAAATGCAGCAGTGCGAACTGGCTGTCGATTACCAGGGCGCGCCGGTAGGCCTCGATTGCGGCAGTCGGATTGTTTGTCGATAGCGCGGCACCCTCCTCGAAGGCATTTTGCCATATGCGTTCCTCAGCGGAGGGCAAACCCTCGCGGTGTTCGGATTTGAACGGCGGGCAATCCCGGAGGTTTGCACCGAGGCCGACCAGAACAAGGGGGATTCCCGCCTCGGAGCAGGTTTCGCCAATCTCAATGATGGCGTGATCGAAGTTCGCGGCCACCTTGGCCCGCCAGGCCGCGTCCCGATGGTAGGAGGCGTATCCACTTCCTTCGTCGAGACGGGTTTTCAATTCCATCGCGTTTGGTGCTGCGGATGGTTTGGATTGTAACAGCTGGCGGGCGAGCCGCACGCTTCGAAGCGAGTCGAGTTGGCGAAGTGCCCCGGGGCGTGACTTCACCTTGTCGTAGGTGCGGTCTTCGAGGAACTCGTTGTGTCCGGTCGCGACGATGATGAGGTCGGGCTGGTAGGCGGTTGCTTCGCGGACCATCGGGACGATGCGGTGGCTGGCATAGGAGATGCCGCCGCAATTGATGATCTCCCAGTCGTGATCCGGGGCGCGGGCATCCAGCTCGATCTTGAGCCAGGCGGGGAAGGCTGTGGACACCTGATACGGACGGCCGTGAACGGTCGAACCGCCGAACACGAAGAGCCGTTTTGTCCGTGAGGATTTGTCGGTCGGAAAATCCTGAGGGGCGAGGTAGGGCTCCCGGGCGGGGTTGGTGCGAAACCGGTCACCGCTTCGAAGAAAGACCGGAACGCCTCCGCCGAACTCGGCGAAAGCATCGTGTTCGCCGACGTGGACGCCCGGTATTCTCAGCGCGATTTCAAGCAGGCAAAAGGGAGTTAATCCAAGGAGAATCGCAAGGATTCGGAAACGGGTCCGCCGCGTCGTCTTGCCGGGCTTTTCGAGATTTGAATCGGGGCGTGTCACGAATATGCTGCGCGTTTCCCGGAAGTTTATATGAGCGATTCGAGCATACCAAGTTCACAGCCTCTCAGGTCGCGATCCGCGATGCTGGCCGCGCTGGTGTTGCTGGCCGTGACGGTGACGACCGCCAACCTCTGGATGCTGCGAAAGGCGATCGAAGAGAATCGGCAGGAAAGGACCGAAAGGAAGTTCTGGGTGGTTTGCCAAGCGGGTTATCCCGCAACGATGCGCGCGGAGGCGTTTCTCGCTTTGGTGGAGCGTGGAAACACGGAATGGCGAAGCGCGAAGCTGGGTGGACTGGATCTCGCCGGAGCGGGCTTGGCTGGTGTGTTTCTGGAAGAGGCGGATTTTCAGGCGAGCCGGTTTGACCGTGCGGTGCTGAACGGGGTGGTTCTCAAGCGGGCCCGCTTGGGGCGGGCGGAGTTGACCGATGTGGAATTGAAGGGAGCGGATCTGAGCGGAGCGGACCTTTATCGCTGCAAATTGACGGGCGCGAATCTGAATCAGGCGGTGATGCGGTCCTGCGTCTGCCAGGAAGCGGATTTTTCCAAAGCCAGCCTGCTGTTGGTAGACCTTTCGGAGGCGGATCTGCTGATGGCGGACTGTAGCGGCGCCGACCTGAGCGGGGCGAACCTCACAAGTGCCCGGCTTGAGGCCACAATTCTGAGGGGTGCGAACCTGTCCCTGGCCCGCCTTAGCGGGGCGAATCTGAAAGACGCCGATTTCACCGACGCAAATTGGTGGCGCGCCCGCGGCGTGTCGTCGGCGGACCTGGCCCGATTGACCCGCGATTTCGCCCCGCGCGACACGGCGCCGAAGGAGCTGCGGGACGATTTTGCGGATTGGCTGTCAAATGGGGGGTAGGCCGGGGCGATTCAGCTCCCCGCGTGGATGATCAGCCTGAGGCTTCCGATCTGGAGACTGCTCTTATCCTTCAGCGCCGTACGCCTGCCGGACTCGCATTCAACGTATTCGATCAGGCCGGCGGTGAACGTGAAGCAGGCGAAGCCGGGAGCGAGACCTCGAACATAAATTTCATCGTCCGCGCCGCCGCCTATCCGAATCGGATCCGATCCAAGGTTGAAAAATGAATTTTCGGACGGCGACCAGAACACTTCCAGCGCAGCTTCCCTGAACAGCCTGTCCACAACGACGATCGCCAGACCCAGCGAGGCTCCGAGAATGCCGGTTCCGGCAAGCCGTGCGATCGATTCCGGAAGACCTGCGATGCCGACGAGAATCGCGAATCCGCCTCCTCCCAACGCGCCGCCAAGCAGTCCGGCGACGGCACCGCGCAAGTAACCCATATTCGGGACGCTGCGCGACAGCGCCAGTCCGAGAAGCAGGCCAAGTGCGGACCAGGCAGCCCCGTAGATCAGGATGGAAACGTCTCCAGGACTGGCGATCTTTTGAAATAGAAGCTCCGCAAACGCGCCGGCAAGCAGTCCGCCGATGACTCCGGACAAAAGTCCCCGCCCGACGGAAGTGGACCCGAGTTTGCGGTGACGGTAAATGTCGTTGGCCCAGAATAACGCGACAGCCAAGGGGCCGCCGACGAGCGCGCTCCAGATTCCGGTTTTAAAGCAGATCTCCGCAAGGGTTGCCTCCTTGCCGAAGCCCGGAGCCAGTCCGCCCAAGACCGTTCCGGCGCCGCCGCCGCAGAATCCAAGCAAGGCGAAGAGCAGCCACTTTCGCGAGGCGAGCGTGGCTGCGGGTGAAGAATCCGGAACGAGGCCCGGCATTCGGTCCGGTTCATCGCCTTCAGGCGGTTTCGCGGCTGATGGAACAGGACGGGGCGGGGCGTTGTCCGGAATGCGGTCAGGCTCCGAAAAGCGGCTCTTCGGATAGATTTCCTCGTCCATGGAGCCGATATTCCGATTGTTCAGCGGGGATTGCGAACGGCTTCCTTTTTGTCCTCGAAACGCGATTCGATCTTGGCGCGCTCCTGGGACATTTCCCGCTGAAGGATTTCGACGCCGTTGTAGTCGCCTTGCTGTCTCGCCGCCTCGAGCTTGCTTTCGAACGCGATTTCCAGCTCGGCGATCTTGGCTTTGAGCTGGCTGTTCAGCTCGGCCAGTTCGGACTTTTGCCCGGCTGAGAGGGATTTGATCGGGGCGTCCTTGTTGAGGCGCTCCATGGCGAGTTCGTAGGCGGATTTCATGATTCGTTCCTGTTCGCTGTCAGTTATTTCAAAGTCTTAGTTGATCGCGATTTCGAAGATTCCGTCGTTGTTGCGGACTTCGTAGGTTTTCACGGAGCAGCCCGGAACGGTGACGCCCTTGCCGGTTTTGATGTCGAACTCCCAACCGTGCATGGGGCAGGCGACCGTCCCGCCGTCGATCCATCCGCCGCCCAGCGGCGCGCCGACGTGCGGGCAGGTGTCATCGATCGCGCGGAGCTCGCCGTTCAGATTGAAAAGCGCGACGCGTTTTCCCGCGACGGAGACGGTCGTTCCTTTTCCGGGCTGTAGTTGGGCTGCTTGGGGGACGGGGTGAAAGGTCATGCGGATCAACCGATCTTGTTGTTCTTTTTCCACGGCATGTCGGGAAATTTTTCCGGGATGGAAATGTTTTCCGGTTTCGCCTCGGCCATCTTGAGATCGGGGTCGATGGAAGACGAAGCCTCGGCAGGAGTCTCGCGCCAGCCGGCGATGCGGGCTTGGAGCCCGTGGTGTTCGGCCGTTTTTTTGTCTCCCGATTTCATGTAGAAGAGGGAGAGGTTGGTGTGTACGAGCTGCTCCTTGGGACGCAATGTCTCGGCCTTGTGCCCCTCGGAGATCGCGGTTGCAAAATCGCCGTTGCGGTAGTGGGCCATTCCCAGTGCGAGGCGGGCGTCGAAGTAGTCGGGATCAATTGCAAGAATCTCGCCAAGTTTCGCGATGCACGAATCGTAGTCGTTCGTGCCGAAATCGAACATCGCGTCGTCGTACAGGTCTTGGAGGTCTGGCATGCGGTGGGAAGGTGACGGGTATCGGTCGGGTTCGCAATGTTTTGAGAATTCATGCTTGGTGCTCGCCGGGGCATCGGCAGAGTCCCGAAATGAACTGGGATGTCAGGTTGGTTTCGACGGATTTTGACGGGACGATTTTCGATCAGCATGCGGACGCGCCGGTCGCGGCGGAGTTTCAGGATTTGATCGCCGAGTTTCAGGCCGACGGAGGCGTCTGGGTCATCAATACGGGGCGGGATCAGGCGAGTCTGTTGGAAGAGCTTGCGCGGTGTCGGGTGCGGGTAATGCCGGATTTTCTCGTTGTGGTGGAACGGGAGATTTTCAGGAGGGAGCATGGCAAATTTTGCCCTCATATCGAGTGGAACAGCCTTTGTTCACGTCGTCACGCGGATCTCGCGAGAAATCTTGCAGACGAGTTTCCGGCGATCGTTTCCTGGATTCGCGCCCATACCTCGGCCTCCGTCTTCGCGGACGACTATTCGCCCTTGGCGGTGGTGGCAAGCACGAACGAGGAGATGGATGCGATCGACGCCCGGCTGGCGGACTTGGCGACCGTTCGCCCGGAAGTCACGTGGATGCGCAACGACGTCTATGCCCGGTTGTGTCACTCGGATTATTCGAAGGGAACGGCGTTGTTGGAGATTCAGCGACTGCTCGGTTTGACTCCGGAAGTTGTTTTTACCGTGGGGGATCACCTGAACGACTTGTCGATGCTTGCCCCTGAAGTCGCCGGATATTTCGCCGTTCCGAAAAACGCGGTGACGCCAGTGATTGAGCATGTGGAAAAATTGGAGGGACGTGTGAGTGAATATTCCTTTGGCCGTGCCGTCGCAAATGAACTGGCACGATTGCGGTGCGGTTGAAATCGCGAAAGCTCACAGCTTGGCTGTTTTTGATTAGATATTCTAATTTAATACCTGGCGATTATTTTATTCCTCGAATGGGGGGAGAC
>JADHOF010000004.1 GCA_016779125.1 Verrucomicrobiia bacterium
AGGAGGCCACCCGCGTGCCTATGTCGATGATCGTGCCCGGACTCACCCGGGCCGGGCAGGTGTGCGATCGACCCGTCGGCCTGATCGACCTTTATCCGACCTTGATCGAACTGTGCGGACTGAAGCCCAAACCTGA
Source organism: Verrucomicrobiia bacterium (assembly GCA_016779125.1). Taxonomy (GTDB): domain Bacteria; phylum Verrucomicrobiota; class Verrucomicrobiia; order Limisphaerales; family JAYPXF01. The sequence continues at coordinate 137 of JADHOF010000004.1, forward strand.
ACTCTTTGGCCGCAGCTTGGCCCCCCTGCTGAAGCACCCCGGGGCCGAGTGGCCCCATCCCGCCCTGACCACGCACGGTCGCCTGAATCACGCACTGAGGGACGACCGATACCGTTTCATCCGCTACGCGAACGGGGACCAGGAACTCTACGACCATCAGTCCGACCCGATGGAATACACGAACCTCGCCACCACGGAGGCGGGCAGGAAAGTGATCTCGCGCCTGTCCGAATGGCTGCCCAAGACCGACGTGCCGGAAGCCCCGTCCGAGTCGAAGGGCAGGAAGTCTGCCTCCCCGAAAAAGAAGAAGGGGAAGAAGTAATCCCTCAGCGGCGATCCAGCGGGGCCGTCGTGATCAGATAGTCCGTCACCGGTTTGCCGCCGATGAGGTGTTCTTGGATGATTCGTTCCAGGACCTCCTCGGTGCACGAGTGATACCAGCTTCCTTCGGGATAAACGACCGCCACGGGGCCGCGCTCACAGAGCTGCAGGCAGTTCGCCTTCGTGCGGAAAACCTGCGCCCCAGGGCCGACCAGATTCAGTTCCTTCAAGCGCCGCTTGAGGTAGTCCCATGCCGCGATGGAGGCCGTCTTGTCGCAACACTTGGGCTTCGTCTGGTCGGCGCAGAGGAAGATGTGGCGGCGATAGGATTCCACGCCAAGCGAGCGAGCGATTTCGGGAAGGTTCATCAGGTTCAGATTCCCAACTGCTGGGGGGTCACGTGATAGAGCAGCCGCCCGTGCCGCCCGTCCGTGGTTCGGATGCCGACGCAGGCCCCTTTCGCCATGCTGAACGCGCCCGGAGCGCTCATCGTGAGAAGCGAGCGGACGCGTTCGGAGAGGGTGGGCTCGTGGCCGACGAGGAGAATGTCTTTTCCGGTCAACTGCCCCAACCAATGGTGAAAGTCCTCCAAACCCGTGGAATTCAGGAGGGCACCCGTGAACTGCGGCGGCGGGTACGGCATGTTCAGCTCCGCCAGGAGGACCCCGGATGTCTGCCGCGCCCGAATCAGCGGACTCGTGTAGGCCGCTTCAAATTGCACGCCTGCGGCTCGCAGGAAACGTCCCATCGCCCGCGCCTGCTCAAACCCGGCCCGGGAAAGCTCCCGCTTTTCATCGTCCGCGTGGTCGCGAGCGTCCCCGTGTCTGACAAGGTGAAGTCTCATTTCAGTCGGATGGCTCCAACGATAGACGACACGCTTCGCGGTTGAAATCCGGTTTTTGAAAATCCGCAAGGCGGCACGATAGGAAACATATTTTTCGATCTGAGACAGGTCCTCCGACGGTGGGTCAACGGCACAATAGCCTTGCACCTGAGATCCTTGAATGGAGACTTCCCCGCGTTTCCAGCCGGGTCCTGTCCGGATGGTTGTCGATATGAGCAGCGAAGCCAAATGCCCGTGTAGTTCCTGTGGGGGAAACATTTCTTTCCCGGCGGAAGCTGCGGGCATCATGGTGAACTGTCCGCACTGCGGGCAGGAAACCTTCCTGGCCGCGTTCGAGGATGATGCCGAGGAGGACGACGCCGTGGTCGTGGCTCCCACCGTCATGGCACCTCCGGCCGCTGCAGCCGCGCCGCCACCCCCTCCGCCTCCCCCGCCGAAACCGAAGATCGGTGCGGGTGCCCGTACGACTGGCAAGGGCGGCCCGCCGCCACCACCCCCTCCCCCTCCGCCATCGACCCTAAAGGCGAGCGCGAAGCCACCGCCGCCACCGCCCGGAGCCCGTCGCAAGTCCGGCAACCTGGCCGTGTCGAAAGCCGGTGTCGGCGGCGGGCGCAAGATTCACAACGAGCAACTCGGCATCAAGGCCTTGTGGGAAGACGAGGAAGAGAAACTTCTCGCCCATGAGCGGCGCTGCCCGGAGTGCGGAAAAAAATATTTCGTTGGCGCGAAGTTCTGCCCGGTCTGCGACTACGTGGTCGCGGGCTGGTTGCGATGGTTGCGCCGATTGGGTTGGACGGTGGTGCTGGCCTTGGCGGTCACCGCCGTCTGGAACTACCGCCGGGTATTCCCCCCCGCCCCCGACGCGGCCGCGGGTCCGGTGAAGACGGGTGTCGAGATCGTCAGCCACGCCCTGCAGCGCGAAAAAAACGGCGCGCTTCGCTACATTCGCGGCGGCGTGACCAACCATTCCCCCGTGGATCTTTTCTACGTGAAGGTCGAGTTCGATCTAGTGGACGGCAACGGCCAGATCCTTGGCGTCGCCATGGATCAGAACGCGGTGGTTTCCAGCAACGCGTTCTGGAATTTCAAGGCGATGGTTTTTGACGACGGGGCCACAGCCTACCGCAATCCGCGTATCTCCGCCGTCCGTTGATGGGAGCGCTCCCGCGCGGCGGGGTCACATCCCTTGAATCACCGGATGCATGGGCCCGAGGTCCGGATCTTCCAGCGCCATCTTCTTCAGCACCCCTGTCTCGCGTTTGTCTCCGGAGGTGCGAAAGGCGCGTTCCAGCCAGGACTTCGCCTCGGCGAGGCGTCCCATCTGACAGGCGTAGCAGGCGAGGTTGTAGGGGATGAGAGGTTGTTCGGGGAAAAGCTTCGCGGCGGGATACAGCACCTGCCAGGCCGTCTCCAGAGACCCGCCGGGCATGCGCCGGGTGGCGTAGGCGCGGTGAATCCAACCGGATTCGAGAAATGGCGCGGCCTCGACGAGCGCGTTGGCCGCGTCCCGGCCCGCCTCCCAGCTCTCCAAGGCGGCACAGGCGGCCCAAAGAATCTCGAGCGCGTGCGGATGACTTTGATGATCCGTGGAGATGCTCTCCAGCTCGCCGAGGGCGGATTCGGGATCACCCAGCTCCAACCAGCCCTCCGCCGAGGACGCGTAGTGCGAATCCGGAGGAGGAATGGGTTCGATGGGCGGAGTCTTCACGACTTGGGGGAGGACTTGAGAAAGGCGACAATCGCCGCGTCGTCGTCTCCCGCCGCCTGAACGGCCTGAAGAAAATCCGCGAGGTGAACGCCGTGACGACGGAGAAACGGGCGGTCACCGCCGCAGCCGTACATCAGTTCGGGGGGCAGTTCGCCGCGAAGCTTCGCCCGGGCCTTCGCAATGATGCGCGGCAACCAGGCGATGCCATCAAGCTCGGCGGCCTTGGCCGGGAACTCATCCGGGGAGCGGGTGACGCCGCTGGTCTTCCCCCCTTGTTCGTTCAGAAAATACGACCTCCGAACCGCCGTGACCAACAGCACCGTCTCGAAGGAGGGATCACCGCTGTGGCTGTAGTCTTCCACATAGTCAAAAAGCTCCTGCGCACCACAGCCGATTCCATCGAGGAAGTCCTGCTCATCCGCCTCCAGGAAACGCGTCGCGTCACGGGCTCCGGCCCGACACCGCTTCACGGCCTCCGCAAACACCTGACGGAAACGGTCCGGCCATTCGTATGGGTTCATTGACACGTTATTTTGTCACCTGCTTGATCGCCGCCAACAGTTCTTGATCGTCGGGTTCCACGTCCGAGGTGAACCGTTTGGCCACCTTGCCATCCGGCCCGACCAGGATCTTTTCGAAATTCCATCCGACAGGATCTCCCCCGGCTGTCAGCATCGAGTAGAGCGGGTGCTGCCCCTTGCCGGGCGCGATGCGGATCTTTTCCGTCAACGGGAACGTGACGCCGAAATTCTTTTTGCAGAAAGCCGCGATCTCTTTTGGCGCGGCGGGTTCCTGTCCGCCGAAGTCGTTGCAAGGCACGCCGACCACGACCAGTCCCTTGTCCTTCATCTGCTGATGCAGCATCTGCAGTCCGCGATACTGACCGGTGTAGCCGCATTCCGACGCCACGTTCACGAACAGCACCGCCCGGCCCTTGAAGCTTTTGAGATCCAGCGCCTTGCCGTTGAGCGCGCCGATGGTGATGTCGTGCACGGTGTCGGCGGCCGTGACGACGCCGACAAGCGCGAGGGTGACGAGAAAGAATGAGAGCGTCTTCACAAGGCGGAATATTTGCGGGCGACGGGAAATGTCAACGCTTCCTATGTTGCTTCAAACAGAATCGCCTTGGCGCATTCGGCCCCGCCGACCAGCATTGCCGTGATGGGCATCACCGCGAAACAGTTCGCCGAACTCGAGGCGCGTTCCCGCAAACGCAGCGGCGGAGGGACGGCGACGCCCGCCTTGAAAGCCAGCCTGGTCGACACGGTCATCATCGGAGTCGACCCCTCACTGCGCGGCACAGGATACGGTGTGATTCGTGTCGGCCGTGTTCGTCACGAAGTCCTCGCGGAGGGCACCATCAAATGTCCGACCACCTGGGAGCAGTCGCGGTGCCTGTTGAAGATCGCCACCGAATTGCGGGACGTGATCGCCAAGACCCATCCAAGCGCCTGTGCCGTGGAAGGCGTCTTCTTCGCACAAAATCTGAAGACCGCGATCATCATGGGCGCGGCACGCGGGGCGGCATTGGTGGCGCTTGCCGAAGGAGGCATCGAGATTCACGAGATCGCCACCCGCAAGGTGAAGCAGGCGATTGTCGGCTATGGAGGTGCCCAGAAATCGGCCGTCGCGAAGATGGTGCAGAGCATGTTGCATCTCCCCAAACCGCCCGAACCCGACGCCGCCGACGCCCTCGCTCTGGCGATCACCTACGCTCACGAACACGGCCGCCCACAATTGAAACCCCGCAAGAAGATCTGATTCGTCCTCCGCAAATTCGTAATCGAATCGTAATCGTCCGTTCCGAACCCCGCCTGCCCGCGCATTGAATTGGAAATCCTCGGTCCGGAGCCCACACTTGCTCCCATGCGATCAATTCGACTCCTTCTCATCGCGATGTTGCTCTTCGCGATGAACCTTCCCGCCGCCGAGACCCCCATCCTGAAAACGGGCGCCAAGCTGTTCACGGACCGCGACTACCTGCTCACCGAAGCGCCTTCGCTGCTGCTTGGAAAACGGTTTCTCCTTACGAGCATCGAGGGATATGAGATGCGGTGCGAGAAGCCCGGCGACCTGTTTGTGATGACCTTGAGCCAGCCGCATTCCGCCAATCAACAGCAGGCACTCAAGGACATGGGCTTCAGCCGGATCACCACGCCGGAGTTTCAGCTGTTCCCCGGCGAGATCAACCGCGTCTTCGCATATCGCAAGACTCTCAAGACCGGCGACCAGCTGAAATTCTCCAAGCTCGCGTTTCCCGTCCTTGGAGAAGGACTCGATGTGAAGCTGATCGCGGAGCGCGGCAAGCCGGCCCCGAAACGGGAGACTCCCGATGAAGCCCGGAGCCGCATCGCGAGGCATGAGCAGATCGCCGAAGCCGCGTTGGTGCCGCCGCAGCCGAACATCTCGCCGCTGCCGGACTATGACTACGACCGGCTTGACTACGGCATGACCATCGGCATTGAACGCACACCCGGCGGCCGGCTCTGGGCGTGCTGGGTCGCGGGCGGCGACAGCCCGGACGCCTTCTTCGTCCTCGCAAGCAGCGATGACAACGGGGAATCGTGGTCGAAGCCCCGGATGGTGCTCGACTCACACGACCCAAAGCTGCCCCGAAAACGCAGCATCCTGGTCGGCAATCTCTGGACCGATCCGCTCGGCCGGCTCTGGCTGATCTTCGATCAATCCATGGACATGTTCGACGGCCGCGCCGGCGTTTGGGCGACGATCTGCGAAAACCCCGACGCCGCCACGCCGAGTTGGTCCCCACCGCGCCGCATCTGGCATGGCGTCACCTTGAACAAACCAAGCGTGTTGTCCGGCGGCGAATGGATGCTGCCCGTCTCGCTCGATCAACGCGGCGGCTTCGGTCCCTTCAAGGGCTGTTTCGCGGAACTCGATCCGTTTCGCGGCGCGAACGTGTTTGTGTCCACCGACGCCGGCAAGACGTGGGAACGGCGCGGCAAGGCCGTGTTTCCGAATCCCGATTGGCATGAGCACATGATCATCGAGCGCCGTGACGGCAGTCTCTGGATGCTGGCCCGCACCCGCACAGGCATCATGGAGTCGGTCTCCGCCGACGGCGGCCACACCTGGAGCGCACCGGTCGATTCGGACATCAAACATCCGAACGCGCGCTTTCATATCCGCCGCCTCCGCTCCGGACGCCTGTTGCTGATCAAACACGGGGATCAGATTGACACCCACGCGGGGCGCGTTCAATTGAGCGCCTGGCTCTCCGAGGATGACGGCAGGTCGTGGCGCGGCGGACTGGTGCTCGACGAACGCACGGGCGTTTCCTATCCCGACGGTCTACAGGCGGCGGACGGCACGCTCTACATCTCCTACGACCGCAATCGCTCGGTCAATGGCGAGATCCTCCTCGCCCGCTTCACGGAAAAAGACATCCTGGCCAAACGCCTCGTCAGCGCGGATTCCAAACTGAAGCTGCTCATCAGCCGCCCCATGGCAAAACGGAAATAGCGGCAACAGGCCGATGATTTTGGGTCAGGAAACATTTTTATTCATTTGTCGTAATATTTTGACAAGCGCCAACTACGACCCAGTTCTGCAGTGACCGATTTCGCGCCCGCCTCAGGGCAGGAGCCGCATAAAGTAATGCTTCACGTGTGGATCTGCGCGGGGGGCCGCCGGCAACGGCGGTTCCTACCGCAATCCCTGAAAAATGACCCGGAAAACGCTAAGGACTCCCGGCTTGGCGGAGGAGGTAGGCCTTGCGTTCGGGCGGTAGAGGCGTTCGGCTCAGCCACGCTTTAGCCGCCGCGGGGTCGGAGCGCAGCCAGTTCGCGGCAACTCGTTCAATCTTGTATGTCGTTCCCGCTCCCGGCGGCAGTTGCGAAACCCATGATGCCGCCAATTCCGGATGACTGGATTCGGTGGCGCGAACGAACGCCTCGATCGCGCGGTTGCGCGAAGCGCTGTCGGGTAGTTGCTCCAAAAACCGGGATGACGCAACCATGTCCGTTTCCGTCCACACGCTGACCAGATTTGCCATTCCCTTCGCCCGCGCCTCGCCCTCAGGAAACTGTGTCACCCATGCCGCGGCAGATTCGGGGTCCGAAGCGGCCCAACTGCCCACGACTTTCGCGGCATGTTTCTCTTGCTCGGAGCCGGGCGGGAGATTGGAAACCAATGACGCGGCTGATTCCACGGAAGTCATCGCGAGTCCGGAAATCATGCCGCTGATCGCGTTATCACGCATATCCCGGTTCTCCAAACCTTTCACCCAATCGATCGCCGCGTCGAGATCTTCGCGACTCCATCGTCCGGCCATGCTGGCGATCGCTGTTTCCTTGTTAGCACCGGACGGCAACGTGTTGATCCAATCCATCGTGGCCGCCGGATCGTGTTTCACCCACTCGGAGGCCACGGTCTCGATGAGGACTTTTGCTGTGTCCCCGGAAAATCGCTCCACAAACTTGGCCGTGCTCGTCGGCGCATCACGCATGCTAGCGGTTACGATCTCCCTCAACGCCTCTCTCCGACCTCTGCTTTCCGGCAAGGCGACGGCCCATTCCCGGGCGGCGACCGGATCTTTGTCGGCCCAACGCTCCGCGATCTCAGTGTAGAGCGGGTGGAAAATCAGACTTGAGGGCTGCTCGGCCAGCAACTTTGCCGCCGCATCGGGCTGACCCGACTGCACCATTCCATCCAAGACGAGCAACGATGCTGTCGTCGTGGCGCTGCTTGCGGGCAGCTCACGTAACCATTTCAAGGCGGCTTCCGGGTTCGCGCGCCCCCACTGCGTTGCAACATTGCCGACGAAGCGATCTCGTTCCGCCCCGATAGCGAGAGTTTCCGCGAACGCGGCCGCGGCGAGCGGATTCGACTTCGCCCAACGCTCACCCAACGAGGACATGGCCGCGTCTCTGGCGGTCGAACCGGGGAGATCCCTGAGCCACGCGAAGACGCTATTGGGCTCCCGGTCCGCCCATCCTTTGGCAACGATTCCGACAGCATTCTCCCGCTCGGTCCCTTTCAATTCGAGAGCCAGTCGAGCGGCGGCTTGGGGATTTGTCTCAACCATGGAACCAAACACGGCGAACAGTGTCGTTCGCGCAACCGCTGGATCATGAATCTCCCGCAAGAATCCAAACGCGGCCTCGGGATCCTTTTTCGCCCACACGCGCCCCACAGAGGTGATCGCGGCGGCTCGGCTCTTGCCCGAAGGCAAACTCAACGCGGCGGCCGAGGCGGACCGGGGATCGATGACACCCCAGTTGGAAAAAATCGCGACCACCTTCTCCACCATCTCGCGAGAGTCGGTGATACCCTCCCGCTGTAGCACGACAAAGGCCCTTTGCGGGTCAGGTTCCGCAAGTTCATCGGCGATCGCTGCCGCCAGCGAGGAGCGAATCGCACCCTTGGGCAGTGTCTGCAAATGTGCCAGTGCTGCCTCAATATCATTCTGCATCCACCGGTTGATGACGCTCGATCGGGCGGAATGTCGGCGAGTCGTCGTCGCCAGACTATTCGCGAAGCTCAGCGCGGCCGTCGGGTCCGTGTCGGCCCACAAAGGCATTAAGGCATAGACAATCGAGTAGCCATGCTCCGAGTTCATCGCTCCGCGGAGCAATTCGCAGAGTTCGGGCACCTGATCGGGCGCAACACCGACGAGCGCGGCTGCAATCGCGGCAGCTTTGATGCCGGTCTTGGTGCTGCTCGAATAGGCGGCGCGAACCCGTGCAGCCACCTGTTCTACCGACGTTGAGTTCGTATTGGCCGCCGCTGCCTGCGCAACCGCTCGTTCCAAGCTCTTAGGTGGATCGGCCCGTCGCATTTCGGCCGGCTCAGATGCCTCACTCGGCAGGATCGTTCTCTCCTGCCCTGCTCGAATCCCTAGCCAATAACCGAAAAGCCCGGAAACGAGGCTACTCAAGACCACAGGCATCGCAAAATAGGAGAGGCTTTTTGAGAACATTGGGTGGCTACTACAAAAAGGGTTGATAAACCGGAACGACAGCAACGCTTCCCGCATTTCCTACAGATAGCAAAAGCTATTCCCACGCTTCGGTGTAGTCTTCTTCTATACCATCATCGCCAGAAGCCTGTCGGACTTTTTCCGAGAGCTTTTGCCAGGTTCTTCGAAAATTCCAGTGGGTGGGCGGGATTCGGATGAGAACAACGTGAGTTGCGTTTGGGACCACGTAGTCGCGGCAGCGTCCTGGAGTGCGCCGTCGCACGGCGCTTTGTGGCGGGAGTCCTGCTCCGAAATTGATCAGTTCGCTTTGCGATCGGCTTTTTGCACGCTCTACAAAGCGGTCTGCGAGACCGCACTCCTTCAACTCGCGGAGGTCTACCTGTTGATGGAACTGCGCTGTCTACTGAACTGTCGAAGAACCAAAACTCGACCACCGACGCCTTGCGTCCACATGCCGGGCACGACAATGAGCCCCCAATCCTCCTGCTCGACAAACGGATTGTGAGCGCGGTGTTTTCCGGTATTCCTTTGGCATGCTTCACAGACCCCTTCCCTTGCTCGCCGGTGCGGTGCTGCTGTCGTCAATCCTCGACGCCGATTCAGCGGCCACGGACTTCGCCACGCTTCCGATGCTGCAGGGCATTCTCCCCGGGAAAACGGACTATTATGAAATCGACCAGAAGGTTGGCCTCGCCCCGCCGTATCTCGTGTTTCAGGTGAAGACCACCCATGCCACGTACGAAGTGCAATCCGTTCGAAGTCTGCTGAAAACCTGCCACGAGATTCGCGTGATGGAGGAATACAGAAAGACGTCCGAGGGAAACCAGACATGGGCGGGTGCCAAGGATTCGTTCAAAGACATCGGAGCCGGCGCCACGCTGCTGGTCAAAGATCCCAACGCGGCTCGGAAGGCGATCGGTCGTTCGCTCAGCAAGACAGCCCGCAGCATCGGCCGCTTCTTTCGCAAGCAGACGCAGGACACTCCCGAACGCAAAAGCAGCGAGGGTCGCGACCGCGATCTCGGTGCCGGTGGCAGGAGCTACGCGAAGACAGCCCGCGAATTCGCCCACCGTCTGCAGCTGGACGTTTACACAGACAATCCCTACGCCCGTGCCCTGATCAGCTCAGTTGCGGAGCAGCAGGGTGTTGGCAAGGCGGCGGTCGGCGTGGCGACGTTCCTCCTCGCCCCCGTGCCGGGGTTGCGCACCGTCACCCGAGGCTCGCTGACTTCGGACGCAATCAATGCAGAGCGGGAAATCCTAATCGCGGACAACAATCCCGCAGAAATGCGCCATCAGATGAAGAAGAGGTTCCTCGCGAACAACGGGCTGGTGGAAGGTCGGGATACGGACCCCATCGCCGCCTACGACGCGTTTCTCTCCAACGGCAATTTCAATCCCCGGCAGGAGGCCTACCTCGATCTCTATCTGGAACTGCTCGGCAACATTTCCGGACGAACGGAGGCGCTAAAACATCTGGGCGAGATCCAGACGGAAACGGACGCGGACCTGATCGTTTCCCAGTATGAACTTCTGGCCACGATTCACCAAAAGAAGTCCAAGCTGACCCGCCTCATTCCCTTCGGTGCCAACGTGGGCGGTCTCACCATGGACGATGAACTGCTCTTCGCCTGCCCGTTCGACACGCTCGCAGAAACCGACTACCTGACGGGCCTCGCGAGGGAACTACAGGCCGCTGCAACCAACGTTGCCGCCAAGAAAACGCGATGGCTGATCTTGGGCGAGGCTGACGATTTCTTCCAAGGAATCCCCGTCACCGCAAACCTCCTGCTGGATCCCGAACTAAACAAGTAGCCGGCGACAAGGTTCGGTCTCAGAATGCGGGACCCAACGCACCGGAATGAATTTCGAAAACACCGCTACAGTCACCGTTGGACGAGACCGTTGCCCGACCAGAGTTGAGCGTCCGCGCGTGGTCCCATCACCATGAAAACCATCCTTGATCGCCGCCAATTTACCACGCTGACCGCATCGGGAACCTTCGGCCTGCTGTCCAGCTCCCTCCTCGGGGCCGCGCCGGCGGACGCTCGCGAGCATGATCCAGCCGACAAACGCCTCGTCTTGCTGGGACTCAACGCCCTCGCCCGGGCGGCCGACATGAAATACTTCACGGACGGGCACCGGGGCGCGGCCCTGGTGTCGGCGCACCTCTTGTGCGCGGAAGAAGGCCTGCCGGATCCGGCGCGAGCCCGGATCGAGCAGTTGTTCGACCTGAACTGGGCGCGAACGCGATTGTGCCAGCCCTTCCCGGATGCCGACCCGGCCCCCGACCAACTCCACAAGATCGGCGAGGCCCTGGCCGAGGGCCGGGGCCAGTTGCGCGAGGTCGGGCACAACGCGATTTTCGCCATGCTGGCGATCAAGGGATTTCGCATGCTGCCCTCGGCGGCCACGCCGGAGCGGATCGCGGGCGTGTGCCGACTCATCCGGGAGATCAAACCCTGGCGGGACATCGATCCCGATCCCGAAATCAATCCCCCCTCCTTCACCGATTCGGCGGCCGCATCGGATTTCATTCTGCGCGAGGCGAGCGCGTCCGTGGACCGCTTCATCGATTTCGGGCAAGGCTTCGCGGGCCACATGCTGACCTTCGGTCAGGCACTCGTGGAGCTGGCGGAAATGGGGGACGTGGAATGGGCCGAGAGTTGCCGTCTGGCGTTTCGCAAATACGTGACCGTGACGCGACAAGGCCCCAAGGCGGACGATCGCCGCATCGCGGAACACAGGCCCAACCCCTCGCGACCGAACCAGACCGCCTACTGGAAGCAGCGCGGCGAAAAGACCCTCGGAATCGGGCACGTCTTCAAATACCCCTACAGCTACTACGATCTGCTGCGCCGCGTGGACAATGCCGAACTGAAACGCGAGTGGGACGCGAAGGCCTTCCGAATATTTTGAGGCTTTCGACGGAAGCACCCAGCCGCTAGCGTCCGCCCATGGACGGTGGGGTGAAGATCAAGGATTTGCCGAACGCGGATCGACCACGGGAACGGCTCGCGGAACATGGACCGGACGCGCTGCGCAACGCGGACCTTCTCGCGATCCTTTTGCGGACCGGACTGAAGGGACGATCCGCCATTCAGGTCGCGGAAGAACTGGTTGCGCGCTTCGGCCAACTGAAAGGTCTGGCCACGGCCTCGCTGGATGAACTGTGCACGGTGAAGGGCGTCGGCCGGGACAAGGCGGTGACGCTGAAGGCCGCCTTCACCCTGGCGCAACGAATGGCCCGCGAACTCCACGCCGATCTGCCCGTGATGGACGCACCGGAAAAGGTCGCGGCGCTCCTGCGCGACGAAATCCGCGAGCATGAGGTGGAGCACTTCCACGCGCTGCTGCTCAACACCCGCCGCCGTTTGATCCGCCGTGAGATGCTTTCAAAAGGCACGCTCGACAGCACCGTGGTGCATCCACGCGAGGTCTTTCGCGGAGCCATCGCGGCAAACGCCTCCGCAGTCGTGCTCGTGCACAATCACCCGAGCGGAGATCCGCAGCCGAGCGAGGCGGACATCCGCATCACCCGCGATCTCATCCGCGCCGGTCAGCTGCTGCGCATCGAGGTGCTGGACCACGTGATTCTCGGCCGGCCCACCGCCGAGCGCCCGCGCGACTTCGTCTCCCTTCGCGAGCTGGGTTACTTCCACTCCTGAGAATCCTATTTCTTGGCCGGCGCAAGCTTCAGCTCAAATTCCGCACCCGCTTGCTGACTCGTGCTGTCCAGATACGGGCTGTAGTCGGACACCTTCACCATGACACCATCCGGCGAGAACTGCATCAGGCGAAGGTAGCCGTTGCCGCCCTGCGGATCGCGCTGATAGTCGACCAGAACCTGATGGACCGTATTGCCCTGCTCGCCTTCGGAGCTGAGCAGGCCGGTGTAGCAAACGTGGCCGCTGAGCACGAAGGTCATGTTGGCGTGTTTCGAAACCAGCTTCTTCCACAGATCCTCACCGTCGTTGAAGCCCGCATCGCTCTTCGCCAAGGCGTAATTGTCGAGGCCGGCGGGCTTTTTCTGGGGACCGAGTTTAAGCCAACGGTTGAAGCGCTTGTTGTCCGGCCGCAGATAGGCGTGCGTGACCATGATCACCGAGCGGTCCCGGTGCTTGGCCGTCACCTCGTTCGCCCAGCGGACCACATCGTGACGGGGACCAAATTCAAGCCCGAGGATCATCCAGTCCCGCCCTCCGGCGCTGAACAGATGGTAGTTATTCTCAATCCGCTCCGGCTCCTTGTCGTAAACTCCGCCATAGGTCGGCATCTTCCGGAATTCCGCCACGCTGAAGTAGTCGCTCATCAACGTGTCGCGAGCCCCGGCTTTCCCGCCGGGACCAAGGTCGTGATTGCCCGGCACCACGGCGCAGGGAACGGCCGCCGCCATCTTTTTGTGCGCATCCAACGCGATCTGCCATTCTCCGGGCACGTTGTTCTGCGTCACGTCCCCGACATGGATCACATAGGCCATGTTGTAGCGTTCTGCGTTTGCCGCGATCCATTCGGTCTGGGCGCTGTAAACCTCGGGAAACTTCCAGGCGTAGATCTGCGTGTCCGGCATCACCACGATCGTAAACCCGTCCTTCAGCGGTTCCGGCGCGGCGGCCCGAAGCGCATTCGAGAAAACAAACAACGAAGCCAGAAGAATCAATGTCGGGACGCGGCGAAGAAGTGTGCTCATGCGCGAAACGATGCGCGGCTTCGCTCCGGCAGGAAACCAAATTCCAACTCCCGCCCTGCTCGTAATCCCACTCGCGACTACGACTACGATTACGATTACGGGTCGGAGCAGGAGATCGGTGGCGGCGAACGGGACAGATGTTTCCATCGCTGCAAGATCGCCCGCACGTCATCTTGGCGTCATGTGGAGAATGGAACATCCGTCCGGAACAAATTCCCCTGACACCCGACTTAACCGCCACCAATCTCACGCGCCAATGAAAACGATCCTCGCCCTACTCTGTCTCGCCACGCCGCTCTTCGCCGCCACCGATTGGCCGCAGTTTCGAGGTCCGAACGCCTCCGGCACCGCTGCGGACGCCGATCCGCCGGTCGAATGGAGCGCATCGAAGAACCTGGAATGGAAGACACCGCTGCCAGGCCCTGGAACGTCCAGCCCGATCGTCGTGGGCGGAAAGGTCTTCGTGACCTGCTACACCGGATACGGAGACGGCTCGAACGGCAAGATGGGTGACCTGACACGCCACCTGCTGTGTGCCGACCTTGGCAGCGGCAACATCCTTTGGAACAAGTCCCAACCCGCCGCCCAACCGGAGGATGAATACAGCGGCTTCCTTCGCGAACACGGCTACGCCAGCAATACGCCGGTGAGCGATGGCAAACGCGTCTACGCCTTTTTCAGCAAGAGCGGCGTCTTCGCCTACGACCTCAAAGGCAAACAGCTCTGGCACGCCGAAGTCGGCACCTTGTCCAACAATCGCCGCTGGGGTTCCGGCGCGAGCCTGATGCTGGCGGAAGACCGCTTGATCGTGAACGCCGCCGACGAAGGCCGCAAAATCGTCGCGCTGGACGTCGCCACCGGCAAGGAGCTCTGGAGCAGCCCGGCCAGCTCGCTCGAACTGGCCTTCGGCACGCCGATCCTGATCAATTCGAACGGACGCGAAGACCTCGTCCTCGGCGTCGCCGAGGAGCTTTGGGGACTCAATCCCGCGACCGGCAAACTGCGCTGGCTCGCCGCGACCGGCATTCCGGGGAACGTTTCGCCGACCGTTGTCCAGGGGGACGGCCTGGCCTTCGTGTTCGGTGGATACCCACGCCGCGCGACCGTCGCCGTTCGCCCCGGCGACAAAGGGGACGTCACCGACTCGAACGTCGTGTGGCAGATTGCGAAGACCACGTATGTGCCGACACCGGTCCATCACGCCGGCCATCTCTACTTCATCGACGACCAGGGCTTCGCCTACTGCATCAAGGCCAAAACCGGCGAGATCGTCTACGAGGAACGCGTGAGCGGAAACGACGGCGCGGGCCGGCGCGGCGGCAAACCGTTCTACGCTTCGGCCGTGTTGGCGGGCGATCGCTACTACGCCGTCAGTCGAAAAGGCGGCACCTTCGTCGTCGCCGCGAAACCGAAATACGAGGTCATCTCCCACAACGTGATCGCGGACGACGACAGCCAGTTCAACGCCACACCCGCCCTCGTCGGCAAACGCATCCTGCTGCGTTCGGACTCTACGCTGTATTCATTCACGCGCCCCTGATTCAGCCAGGGAACCCGCGTAGGCGGGAAAGGGACAATCAGTGCAGAGCGCGTCCGTTCGCGCGCAAAAGTCCCGGACAATCTGGAGCAGGCCCTGCTGTTGCCCCGCGCCGCGCAGGCATCCGGCCGATGTCTCGCCGAGCAGACGCCGACGAGCCAGGCGCAACACCGCGTTGTCCTCCGCCTTCGGCCAGGTCAGGAAAAGTTGTTCCACACGCCGAACCAGGGCGCGGTTCCGACCCGCCCGGGCTCGCGCGTGCAACCACGGCAGCACGGTGTTCACGGCGAGTTCGTTCAGGCGCGAACGACCCAGCAAGGGCACGCGGCCGGGCATCGGCCCGGCAACGAAGGTGCAACGATCCTCCCAGAACGATTCATTCGTCGGGCCGAGCAACGCCATCAACTCCCGGGCCGCAACGGCGGGCTTCGAGTCCCCGCGACTCCAGTCTTCAATCCGGCGAATCAACCCATCATCCGCAAGCCAACGAGCCGCCAGTGCCAGACGACGCTCCGGGCGATTGACCGGTCGCACGCCGCCCAATTGCCAGACGACGATCGGCATTTTGAACTCATCCGCGTCTTCCCTCAGCCGCCACCAGAGGGACCAAAGACGGGACAGATAATCGGAACGCCTCCGATCCTCCGCGCTCCATTCGTGAGGCATGAAACCGGAGATCCCGAGCATCAACGCCAAGGTCATCTCCTCCCGCTCCGCGGCCCGCGCCTTCGAACGATCCAACAACAGCATCGCCTCGGCGACCCGACGCATGGGCCACGCGTTCCGTTTGTAGCCCAGCCCCGAAACCAGCCCGATCATCAACGCGGCCTCCCAGCCCCGAGCCCGAGCCAGCGCCTCGAAGTGCGCGGCCTTGCCTTCCAGCCGCACGATTCCGGCCTCGTTCAACAAGCCGTCGAGTTGCCCGGCGGTCAGACGCTTCAGCGGTTCGCAACACACCCCGCGCAGGCGATCCGGCAATTCGCCCGGCGGCTCGCGCAGCGCCCACTCGCGGAGCTTCGGCCAGGGCGCGTCCAATTGATCCCGAAGACACAGCCAGGGCTCGCGGGCAGTCTCAGGGGCGCTCCAGACCACGCGCAGAATCGTGTTTGCGAAGCTTGGATTTCGGTCGTGCCCGTGCGCGTGCCAACCGGCGGGTTCCACGTCCACCTCCACGTCTCCGCGCAAAACCTCCTCCCCCTCGATGGCCACCACCGCTTTGCGGAAATCCGGCCCGGCCCCGTGATTCCAAAAGCCCGGATGCAACACACGAACCGAGCGCCCGTCACAAAGCCTCAAGTCGTCCCGCAACCGTTGATGCTGCCAGACGACCTGCAATACCCGTTCGGGCACACCCGCTTCATCCGTCTCACGCAGGCAGAGTTCATCCAGCGCCTCTCGACGCCAGTCCGCGTAGCTTGATCTGTTCTTGAATTCCACCACTCCGGCTCCTTTTGTCCCCGACCGGGAACGGCTGGATCTTTCCCCCACGATTGGCAAAAGTAAACGCCGTTTCAGATTCTGAACACCCGCGCGCCTCGAGAGTCCAAATCAGCACCATGAAGTCATTCCTATCCCTGCTCGCCCTGCTGCTCGTCGCAGCCAACGCCGCCGGGGCGAACGAGCGCCAGACCCCTTCGGTGCGAGCGATCGAGAAAGTCCTGCCCGCAGTCGTGAACATCGCAACGGAGACCGTCGTCGAGGTCCGCGATCCGTTCACCGACATGCTGCGCCAGTTCTGGGGCGACCACTACGGACCAAACCCCCGCCAGACCACCACCAGTCTCGGCTCCGGCGTGATCATCGACGAGGAAGGCTACCTCCTGACAAACGAGCACGTCGTCCGTCGCGCGACCAAGATCTGGGTGAAGGTCGGCGAGGAGGAATATCCGGCAACCCGCATCGCAGGTGACGCGACAAGCGATGTCGCGCTGCTGCAAATCAAGGCCCCCGAGGGCAGACGATTCACCGCCGTCGCATTCGCGCCCGACGACGACCTGATGCTCGGCGAGACCGTCATCGCCCTTGGCAACCCCTTCGGCCTCGGAGGCTCCGTGAGTCGGGGCATCCTCAGCTCCAAGTCCCGACGCCAACCGCTGGAGGATCAACCGTTGGAAATCCGCGACTGGCTGCAGACCGACGCCGCCATCAATCCCGGCAACAGCGGCGGCCCGCTCATCAATCTGAACGGCGAACTGATCGGCCTCAACGTGGCGGTGTTCCGCGAGGGCCAGGGAATCGGCTTCGCAATTCCGATTCGTCGCGTCAGTGAATCCATTTCCCGTTTTCTGTCCCCGGAGGAAACCAGCTCGCTTTGGTTTGGCGCCCGCATCCGCCCCGGCCGCAAACCGCTGGAGATCACCCAGGTCGAACCCAGCAGCCCCGCCGCGATCGCCGGCCTGCAGACTGGGGACGAAATCCTCCAGCTCAACCAGCATTCCCCCACCAGCTTCATCGACTTCACCCGGCGCCTGCTGAATCTCGGCAGCACCGATCCCGTGAAGCTGACGGTGAACCGCGCCGGCAAGCGCCGGGAGGTCAACGTCCGCCTGCGTCCCGAAAAGGAATTCTTCGACAACGAACTATTGAGTCGCCACATCGGACTGAAGGTGACCCCGAACACGCCCGACCTTTCCCGCCGCCTCGGGCTTCCACCCTACCGCGGCTTCGTCATCACCGACGTGCGGGATGGCAGCCCCGCCGCGAAGGCCGGACTACTGCCCGAGCATGTCATTCGCGCCGTCGACGAAACGGTCCCGCGCGACCTGATCGAGTTCGCCAAGCTGATTCATCGAAAGAGCAAGGGTGACAAGGCTGTGTTCGATCTCGTCTTCACGGAGACACGCGGACGCTACTACATGTTCCGCGAAGGCCGCACCAGCGTGGGCGTCGAGTAAGGCGATCAACGCACCCCGACGCCGCAATTCGCCTTTATTGACTGGCCGAACGCGAAGCGTTTCGGGACACTCCCCGCCCGTTTCAGAAAACGCATGAGCACCGAACAGTCCACAATCGACGAACCGATGATCGAGGTCCGGGGACTGACCAAGCGTTTCAAGAACCGCGTCGCGATCGAGGATCTCAGCTTCACCGTCGGGCGCGGACAGGTCGTCGGATTCCTGGGCCCCAACGGCGCGGGCAAGACCACCACCATGCGCATTCTTTCGTGCTACATGCCGGCCACCTCCGGCGTCGTGCGGGTCGGCGGCTGCAACGTGCACACCCGGCCGGACGAGGTGCGGCGGCAGATCGGTTACATGCCCGAGAACAACCCGCTCCACGTCGAGATGCGCGTGCGGGAGTATCTGAAGTTTCGCGCGCGGCTGAAGGGGCTTGGCGTCCGCCGGAGCAGGGACCGCGTCGATCACGTCACCGAAATCTGCGGACTCGGCGACGTCTCCTCCAAGCTGATCGGTCACCTCTCAAAAGGATACCGCCAGCGCGTGGGTCTGGCCGACGCCCTGGTGCATGAACCCGGCCTGTTGATCCTCGACGAACCGACGATCGGGCTCGATCCCCATCAGATTCGCACCGTGCGCAAACTCATTCGGGATCTGGGCAAGGAGCATACGGTTCTCGTTTCCTCGCACATCCTCTCCGAGATTGAGATGACCTGCGACCACGTCATCATCATTCATCACGGCAAGATCCTGGAGGACGACACGGTCGAGGGCCTGCGCCAAAAGATGAGCGTGGAACGGCTCGTGGTCGCCGAGATCGCGGCCCCAAGGGAGCAGCTGCTCGACTTCCTGGAACATTCCGCGGAGATCCTGCACTTCGACCTGCAACCGTCCGATTCCGACTACCTCACCTGCACGCTGACACCTTCCGCCATGATGGATCTGCGTCCGCTGGTTTTTGAGACCGCGCGCGAAAACGGCTGGCAACTCCGCGAACTGACCCGGAGCCGACATTCGCTGGAGGATATCTTCCTGCGCGTCACCCGCCGCGAAGAGGAGGACGGTTTCTGATGCGCCCCTTTCTCACGCTCACCCGTCGCGAATTGGCCGGCTATTTCGTATCGCTCACCGGATACCTGACCATCGCCGCAATCCAGTTTCTGGTCGGTTTGGGAATGCTGCTGCTCCTCGAGGCGTTGAACGGTCAACCCTTCGACATGCCCCTCACCGAGGCGTTCTACAACAATCTCTGGTTCTTCCTGATCCTCCTGCTCGCCCCGCCGGTCGTGACCATGCGGACCTTCGCCCATGAGAAATTCTCCGGCACCTACGAAACCTTGATGACGGCACCGGTCAGCGACACCGCCGTGGTCATGGCCAAGTTCACCGGCGCGCTTCTTTTCTTTCTTTCCGCCTGGGCCCCGGTGATGGCCTATCCCCTGATCCTCCGCCACTTCGCGGTCGATCTGGCGGCCGTCGATTGGGGCGCTCTGGGGGGTACCTTCATCGGTATCCTCCTCTTCGGCTCGCTTTACACGTCGATCGGCTGCTGCATGTCCTCGATCACGCGCAGCCAGATCATCGCCGCGATGAACGCCTTCGTGATCGGCCTCGGCCTCTTCCTGGCCAGCTACCTTTCCCATGTCGTCGCGCAACAACCGGGATGGGAGATGGACGTCTTTCGCCACATCTCGCTGATCGACCACATGCGCGACTTCACGCGCGGCATCATCGATGTCCGGCAGGTCGTTTTCTATCTGAGCCTGACCGTCTTCTTCCTTTTTCTGACCACCAAATCCGTTGAAAGCCGCCGCTGGCGTTGACATGGACGACCGCACCGACAAACGCGAACGCCGCGCCGTCCCTTCCAGAACCGGGGCCGGCTTCAATGTGTTCGTCTCCAGCCTCGCGCTCCTCGCCATCATCGTGATGGTCAACTACCTCGCCATGCGGCACCCGTGGTCCTTTCCGCTTTCCAAGGACCGCCACGATCCGCTCGCACCGGTCACGCTTCAGATCCTCAAAACCATCACGAACGAGGTCAGCGTCGTGATCTACTACGACCCGGAAGCGCCGCTTTTCACCCACGTCGAAACGCTGTTGAAACAGTACCACGACGCCAACCGCAGGATTCAAATTGAAACAGTGGACTACCTCCGCCGCCCCGGCCGCGCCGAGGAGATCCGCACCCGTTACCGGCTCGATCCCGGCCTGCAGGAAGCGGTCGTGTTCGCGAACGGCGAGCAGGTGAAAGTCGTCCGCAAGAACGATCTCGCCGATTACAACGTGGACGACGTGGTCGCCGGCAAGACCAAGACCGTGCGCCGCAAGAATTTCAAGGGCGAGGCCGTGTTCACATCCGCCCTGCTCTCGGTCATTCTGAACGAGCGTCCCATGGTCGCCTTTCTCACCGGCTACGGGGACGAGCACAGCCCGACCAACATCAACACGGCCTTCGGTTACGGCCGGTTCTCCGAGCTGCTTCGGGATCAAAACGCCAGCATCGGCGCGCTCAACCTGGCAGGCACGGAAGAGATCCCGGCAAGCGTGAAGCTCGTCATCGTGGCGGGTGTCGAGCACGAGATCCCCCCCACGCATCAGGCCAAGCTCAACCGCTATCTGGAATCCGGTGGATGCCTGCTCGCCACTTTCCGCTACGCCCGGCAATGCGGCCTGGAACGGCTGCTCTATCGCTGGGGCGTGGAAGTCCAGGACCGGCAGGTGATCGATCGATCCCAATCCGACAAACCCAACCTCGTCGTCATCACCGGTGAAAACTACGGAGACCACGAGATTGTCCGACCACTCAGCCGCGCGAACTCCCCGCTGGGCTTCGCCGCCCCACGTCCCGTGCGCAGCATCATCGGCCAGGCCGCCGCGGACGCTCCGCAGGTGACCATTCTCGCCGCCACCAGCGCCCAGGGTGTCGCGGTCGCCGACTACCGTCGCGGCCTGCGCTACAACCCCCAGACCGACAAGACCGGCGTCGTGCCACTGGCCGTCGCCATTGAAAAAGGGGGCATCGCGGGCGTCTCCGGCGGCACCCGCATCGTGGTGGTCGGGGATTCGCACTGTTTCGACAACGAGATGCTCTCGACCTACGCCAACAACGACTTCGCCTGGAACACCGTCAGCTGGCTGCTGGACCGGACGCTGCTCGTGGGCATCACCCCCAAGCGCGTGAACGAATTCCAGATCAGCCTCACGGACCGCAATTTCAACCGCCTGCAATGGGTGTTTCTCGCCGGCATCCCCGGCGGCATCCTGCTGCTGGGCTGGATCGTCTGGCTGCGTCGACAGATCTGAACCCGAACCGAACACGTTGAATCCACGACAGCCAAAACTACTGCTCGCCCTGGCACTGGCCCTGTTCGCGTACATCGCCGTCTACGAGCGCCCCACCCAATCGGATGCCGTCGATCCGCCGGAAGCAACCCTGCTGCCAGGCGTGAACGCGGCAGCCGTGAACCGGGTGGAATACCAGTCCGGCAATTCCGTTCTCGCCGCCGAACTTCGCAACCACCGCTGGCGGCTGGTCGCCCCGAAACCCTACCCGGCGAACGAAACCGCCATCCAGGCCCTGCTGCGTTCCTGCGCCGACCTGAAGTCCCGCGTGGCCGTGCCGACGGACGAGATCGACAACCTGTCCGACTTCGGCCTGCGCCCACCGAAGGGCAAACTCACCGTCTTTCAAGGCGCAACCCGGCTGGTGTTGTCGATCGGCGCCGCCACGCCGGCCAACAACGGGCTCTACGTACAGGCCTCTGATTCGGACAGCATCGACGTCATCGACGCAAAGCTGCTCGAACTCCTCCCGACAAACGCCGCCCTCTGGCGCAGCCCGCATCTGCTCGATCTGGCCGAAGCCCGCTTCGACCGCGTGCGGATCCGCAATCGCAACAATCTGCTCGTCCTCGAGCGGGGCACCAACCGCGTCTGGAGCATCCTGCAGCCGCCGCCGCCAAAGCGCGGAGACTCGGCCCGGCTGGAGCAACTGATCGAGGTCTGGAAACAATGGCGCGTCGCGGGATTCGTCACCGACGATCCCGGCGTTTCGCTGGAAGCCTTCGGACTCGATCGACCCCAATTGGAACTGTCCTTCGCCCAAGGCACGAACGACGTCCTTTCCGTCCAGTTCGGAAACTCACCCACGAATCTGCCCGGCACGATCTACGCCCGCCTGCCCGCCAGCGGCAACATCGTGCTCGCGACCGATCAATTCATCCCCATCTTGCGCGAGGGATACTGGACCTTCTGCGACAAGCGCATGATCGATCCGTTGAAGGACGCCGACTTCGATATCGTCGAGGTGCGCGGCCCCGAATCCTTCACGCTCCAACGACAAACGAACCAGCTCTGGCGTTCCGTTGACACGAACGGGATCGCCGCCGACCCCGCGCTGATGTTCCACTTCCTCACCCAGCTGCAAGCCGTGGAAGCCGTGGAAATCGCCCGCGAGGTGGTCACCGATTACAGCGAGTACGGCCTCGACAGGCCGGCCCTCTCCTACCAGCTCCACCAGTCCTCGACCAACGCCGCCGGCCAGATCACGAACCGGCTCGTCGCCGGCATCGATCTGGGCAAGAGCCTCGTGGACCGCACATTCGTCCGCCGTCACGACGAAAACGCCGTCTACGTCGTTCCAAGCGGCCGCTTGGCGTCGCTTCCAAAGGCGCTCTACGAAATCCGCAGCCGGATCCTGTGGGCATTCGACACCAACAACGTCGCGTCGATCACACTCTTCGAGGACGGCCGCACCAACACGTTGACCCGTGCGACAACCCTGAACTGGACGCGCGACACGACCGGCACGCCACAGGCCTTGGATCTCGTCGAAAGCGCCGCCGTCGAGGAAGGCCTCACACGCCTTTCCCTCCTGCAGGCCGAGGCGTGGGTCACCCGGGGCGCGCCGCGATTGCCCACCTACGACATCACGGCCCGCAGCCGCGGCCTCTCGATCAATCTGAAGGCGCCTGCCGGCCGCCAACACACGCTGCTCTTCGGCCGCATGCCGCGCGGCCGCAACTGCTACGCCGCCTATCGCGACCTCGTGGACGGGCAGTGGATCGTGTTCGAGTTCGAGCGCCGCCTGTTTGAGGAGTACGTCTACCCCTACTTCTCCGTGAAGCAATGAAACGGCCTCCGAAATGGAAGCGCTTCTGGCTTTGTTGCCGGTGGGGCATCCGCGGTTGCCGAATGGTCCTCCTGCTCGTTCTATTGGCGCTGATCGCCGGCTTCATCTGGTTCAATCAGATCGGCATGCCGGACTTCGCCAAGACACTCCTTCAGGAAGAGCTGAAACAGCGGGGCATGGACGTCGAATTCCAGCGCATGTACTGGAAATGGTTCCGGGGAATCATCACGGAAGATTTGATCATCCACCCATCGAAAGGGCGAATCGGCCCCTCGGTGTTCATCCAGTCCGCCGACCTCGATCTCGATCTGGAGAAGCTCGTGACGGGCGAACTCAGCGTGAAGGCGATCGAACTCTTTCAAGGCTCGGGCCGATGGCTGGTACGGCCCACGAACAAGGAGCCGCAAACACTCACCATCGACAAACTCCACACCGACATTCGATTCCTCCCAGACGACCGCTGGGAGCTCACCC
The DNA here is from genome assembly GCA_016779125.1 of Verrucomicrobiia bacterium. Classification (GTDB taxonomy): domain Bacteria; phylum Verrucomicrobiota; class Verrucomicrobiia; order Limisphaerales; family JAYPXF01. The sequence continues at coordinate 23,682 of JADHOF010000004.1, forward strand.
GCTTTGACGCGGTGATTCAGGGAGTCCACATCAACGCCGGCGGCATCATCACCAACGCCTCCTTCGCCCGCACCGAAAGCGCGCGGGTCCACGTCAAACCGAAGGAAAGCAGGCAACGTCGCCAGGCCATGGAGCAGGCCGAAGGACAGATCCACGCAGCCCTTGAAAAGTTCTCGTCACTGAAGTTCGCAACCGCGCCCAGCCTGAACGTCGAGTTCAGCGCGGACGCCCGTCTCCGAGGCGAGATCAACGCCAGAATCTCCGGCAACATCGCCACCCTGGACACCCCGCTGGCGACCTGCCGGGGCGTTCGGATCAACGGTCACGTCACCCGCGCCGCCGCCACGAACGCGCCCGCCAAGGCCAGCCTCTCGCTCAGCGCCGACTCCCTTTCGTCCGACTCTCTCAAGACACGTGAAGCGCGCGGCTTCGCCTTTTTCACGCTGACACCGAACGGCGACTGGAGCGCCCTCTGGAACACAGGCCTCAAGGACGTCACCTCAAGGCACGGCAGCGCCGACTATATTTCGTTTGAAGGAAACGCCACGCCCGACCCCAGCGCGCCCAGCAATCATCTCGCCACCGTCTCCCTGAAGGCGGGTGCCCTCAACCTCGGCGACACCCGCGTCGCAATGCTCAACCTCACCACCTCGCTCGAAGGCAGCCTGAATCGACGCATTTTGGAGAACGTGCAGATCAAGGGTTCCGCCGAAAGCTTCGTCCATCGCACCCGCAGCGCCGAACGACTCGCGTTCTCGATCAGCGCCCGGACAAACCACACGGTCACCGCGACGAATCTCACCGCCTGGCAGGTTTCCTCGGAGATCAACGCCAACGGCTTTCTCGAAAGCGATGTCCGGGTCGAGAGCGCCCGCGTCGGCCTGCGTTGGGATCACCCCATGCTCACGATCAGGGACGCCCGCTTCGAACTCGATCAGGGCGGAATCGGACTGGACGCGACAGCCGACGTAGTCAGCCGGCAACTCGATCTCGACCTCGAAAGCACGGCGGCGCTCGACCAAATCGCACCCCTGCTGGGACCGAAAAACGAACGTTACCTCAACCAATATCGCTTTAAAAAACCACCAATCATCCGGGCAAAAGCCTCGCTGCGCCTGCCCCCGGGCGACCTGAAATCACTGCGTTGGAAAACCGATCTGGAACCCCTGCTGAATGTCGCCGGACGTATCGAGGCCGGTCCCGGCGACTATCGCGGTCTCGCCTTTGACGCCGCACACACCGACGTGCTGCTGACGAACGGGCTTCTCATCCTGCCCAACCTCCTCGTGAATCGCCCCGAAGGCGACGCGCGCCTCGCCTACACCAACAACCTCGCCACCCGCGACTACAGCTTCGGCATCGACAGCGGCATCAACCCGTTGAGCCTCGGCCCCTTGCTCGGCGAAGGCGAACGCAAGGGACTGGAGCTGCTCTCCTTCGACAACGAGATGCCGCATATCTCCGGCACACTGTTCGGCCGCTGGGGCGATCTGGACCGCACCGCCTTCGCCGCGACGGCCCGGCTCACCAACGTCGCCCTGCGGGGACAACACTTCGACCTCGTGGACACGCGGGCCTCAATGACCAACGGCTTGATCCTGCTGCGGGACACCACGATGCGACGCCCTGAAGGTCGCCTCGACACACCGCTCGTCCGGATCGACACCGGCGCGGGTCGGGTCCATCTGACGAACGTGGTCAGCACGCTTGACTTCACCGTCATTCCGGAGGTGATCGGGCCATCGACCGCCCGGGCCGTGCGAGCCTATGAGTTCCCCGAAGCGGCCGAGGTTGTCATCAACGGCAGCGTGGGCACGCACCGCGACGCGGAGCGGGATTCCGACCTGCACTTCGATCTGCGGGCAAAGCATTTCCACTGGTTCAAATTCAACCTGCTCGACACCACGGCGCGCCTCGATTGGGTCACGAACCGCCTTTCCATCACCAACCTGCGATCCGCGTTTCATGGCGGATCATTGGCCGGCTGGCTCGATTTCGATTTCGATCCCCCGGTCGGCAACGACTTCCGCTTTGACCTGACATTCAAGAACGCCGGCATCCAGTCCCTCATCGCCGACCTCGCCAACCCGAAGAACACGCTGGAAGGCCGCCTCGACGGAAGACTCCGCGTCACCGACGCGAACACCGCCTACTGGGACAGCTGGCAGGGGGACGGACACGCCTCCCTCACCAACGGGCTGCTCTGGCAGATCCCCGTCTTCGGCCTTTTCTCCCCGGTTCTGAACACCCTCATTCCCGGCCTCGGCGACAGCCGGGCATCGGACGCGCACGGGACCTTCACGATGACCAACAGCCTCATTCTCACCCGGGACCTGATCATTCATTCCCCGCCCGCCCGACTCTACTACGTCGGCACCGCCGATTTCGACGCCAACATCGACGCCCGCGTCGAGGCGCGTCTTTTCAAGAACAAATCACTCGTCGGAAAACTCTTCGACGTCCTCACATCCCCCATCACCAAGATCTTCGAATACAAGGTCGGCGGCACGCTGGGCCATCCCACCAGCCGCCCGATCAACGAACTCCCGAACATCATCCTCGCCCCGTTAAAACCCCTCCAGGTCGTGGGAGAAATCCTCCAAGGCGGCAACAAGCCTCCGGCTCCGCCCAGGAAGGAGAAGTAGAACCAAAACCCGCGTCAGAAGAGCCCGGTGATTGGGCGGCTTTTCTCCAGCAGGTTGAAGGGACGCCCGGTCGCGTCGGTCGCCTTGAGATCGTCGATCCCCATCGCGTGATAGACGGTGTGGGCGATGCTCTCGGGGCCCATCGCGTGCTCGACCGGATATTCGCCGAATCGATCGGTGGCACCGTAGGTTTGGCCACCGCGAATTCCGCCTCCGGCGAGCACGACACTCTGGCAGGCCGTCCAATGATCCCGCCCGGCTCCTTTCCCGCCACCGGAACGTGGATCGCCGATCTTTGGCTTGCGACCCATCTCGCTTGTGACCACGACCAAGGTTTCATCCAACAGCCCGCGTTCGTGCAGATCCTCGATCAGGGCGGAATAGCAACGATCGAAACGGGGCAGCAGATCCTCTTTCAGGCAGTTGAAATTGTCGCCGTGCGTGTCCCACCCCCCGGCGCTGCGGCATTTCTTCGCCAAGGGGGAGTTGATTCCATCCACCCTCCAGAAAACCGTGATGAAAGGGACACCCGCCTCGGCCAGACGCCGGGCCATCAAAAGGCTCATGCCGTTCAGATGCTCGCCGTAACGCTCGCGAACACGCCGAGGCTCCTTGCGAAGGTCGAACGCGTCGGCCGTGGAGGCGTTGGCAAGGAGCTCAAAGGCCTTTTGTTGCTGGGTCGTGTAGTTCCCGATCACGGGATCCGTTTCCGCCATCCGCCGCGCGGTGTTGACGGCTTCAAGCAGCTCTTTGCGTTCCGCCAGCCGGGCGCGGCCCACGTCTTCCGACAAGGTCAACGACGGGGCCGTGAAATTCAGCGGTTCCTCGTGGGTGCCATAAAGATAGAACGGATCGTGCTCCAACCCGAGCCGGCCGGCGAACTGCCCGGGCCGCGTGTAAGGCGCCCGGCTCGGCTTGTAGGGCAAGGTGATCACCTGCGGCAGACGGGGATGGCGCGGCAATCTCTGGCCGACCACACAAGCCATGTGCGGCGCGTCGGTCGGATAGGGTCGCCGGTTGTTCCCCTCGGTTCGAAAGGTCAGGTCGGGCACGTTCCCGGTCAGATTGTAGTAGTAGCCAGCGTGATGATCGCCCGTCGCCAATCCAAAATCGGTCACCGATCGCACGATCGCGAGATGCCGGCCCTGCTTCGCCGTCATGGGCAGGTGTTCCGAAATGTACACACCGGGGGCGCTTGTGCGGATCGGATTAAACGGGCCGCGGTACTCGCGTGGTGCGTCGGGTTTGAGATCCCACATGTCGATATGGGACGCGCCACCGCAGAGGAAAAAGAGGATGGTCGATCGGGCCCGCTTGGTCGGGAGGGCTATCCCCGTCGCCGGCGACGCCATCACGGAAGAGCCAAAGCGCAAACCACCGAGCCCGATGGTGGATGCCCTCAGAAACGCACGCCGATTCATGCTCCGCACTTTCCCCGCAAATCCTCAAATGCCAAGCGCAATGACGTTCCACCGGGCGGTTCAAGAATTGCCGAAAACTGCCAGAAACTACCAGCCGCCGCTTGCTGGTAAAACCCGCCCATGCCACGCTGACGAGACATCGTGCAAGCGGAAGAACGCCAAAAAAAGATCTTCGACTACCTCAAGAAGGTGGAGTTCGCCTCTCTTGAAGATCTCTCGACGCAATTGGATGTATCGGTGTCCACCGTCCGGCGCGACCTGACGATTCTGGAGGGTGGCGGCAAGTTGAGGCGCACCCACGGCGGCGCGCGACTGGCCATTCCCGAATCCGACGAGTTCGCCTTCGCGTCCCGGGACGTCCATCAGTTCAACGAGAAGGAATCCATCGGACGCGCGGTGGCGAAGCTGATCGGGCCAAATCAGACCGTGATCATGGACGCCGGCTCCACGGTCTACCACGTCGCGAAGTATCTGGAGCCGATGACACCGCACATCGTCACAAACTCGCTCCCGATCGCCAATCACTACGCCGCCAACCACCAGGTGGAGGTCATCGTGTCCGGCGGCGTGATCTATCCGCGGCTGGGCGTGATGGTCGGGCCCCTCGCGATTCACGCGTTTTCGGAAATCAATGCGGATGTCGCCATCATGGGCGCGGGCGGGATCACATTGACGGGCATCAGCAATTCGCACGTCCTGCTCATCGACATCCAGCTCGCGATGATCAAAGCCGCCCGCAAGGTGATCTTCTGCATCGACCACACCAAGATCGGCCGGCACTCGCTCACCCGCCTCTGCGATCTGGACCAGGTCGACACGATCGTCACAGACGCCGCCGCACCACCGGAATTGATCGCCCAGATCCGGGCAAAAGGGGTCGAGGTGATCCTCGGCTGAAGAGGTCAGGGCTCGACCGCCAGATCGCGCCACGGAACGAGATTGATCAGGTTCGCCTCGTGTTTGCGGGCGGAAACCTCGACCACCGACAGGCTGGCGTATTCGATATCAAGCCGGCCGAAGTGGGGAAGCGGAATCTCCAGCAGCGCTGAAAGAAGGGCCCGCACAACGCCGCCGTGACACACCACCGCAACGGTCTTGCCACGGTTGTCTTCAACGATGCGCCGAATCACCGTGCCGGTTCGCTCCCGGAAAGCCTGCCCGGATTCGGCCCCCTTCACCCGCCCGGCGTCCAGCTCGTCCAGCCAGCCGAACACGTCGATCTGATATTCCTCCGCCACCGCCATCCAGGTCTTTCCGGTCCATTCACCGAAATCGATTTCCCTCAGGTCCTCCACAATCTCGGCCGTCAATCCCTGCCGTTCCAGAATCGGATCCGCCGTGGCCCGCGCGCGTTTCATCGGGCTGCAGTAAAGCCGGTCAAAGCGATGGCGTTCGACATACTCCGCGAGCACGCGCGCCTGATGCCGGCCGGTCGCCGAGAGTTCCATGTCGATCGTGCCGCCGAAGATGCGATGATAACGCTCGTCCACCTCCCCGTGCCGCATCAGGCACAACCTTGTCACCGGATCACTCATCCCTCCGCCACCGCCGCTTCCTGAAGTTTCAAAAGCTGCCCGATTCCCGCCTTGCCCAAGGCCAGCATCTCCGTGAGTTGGTCCGGCGTGAAGGTCGCCGTTTCACCCGTGCCCTGCACTTCGATGAATTCCCCCGCCCCGGTCATCACCAGATTCATGTCCACCGCCGCCGCCACGTCCTCCACATAGGGCAGATCGCAGCACGCCGCACCGTTGACGATGCCGACACTCACGGCGGCGACCGCATTGACGATCGGGTCCTCCTTGATCTTGCCCTCGGACATCAGTTTCGCAATCGCCAGGCGCAGCGCGACAAACGCACCCGTGATGGACGCCGTCCGCGTGCCGCCGTCGGCCTGCAACACGTCACAGTCGATCCACACCGTGCGTTGCCCCAGTTTTTTGAGATCGATCGCCGCCCGCAGTGAACGGCCGATGAGTCGCTGGATCTCCGTCGAACGCCCGTCCACCTTGCCGCGCGTACTGTCGCGTCCCTTTCGCGCCACCGTGGAATACGGCAGCATCGAATACTCGGCCGTCAACCAGCCACCAGCGACCCGTTGCTCCTTCATCCAGCGCGGCACGTTTTCCTCCATGCACACGCCGCAGATCACGCGGGTGTCCCCCCATTCAATCAGGGTCGATCCGGTGGCGTTCGGCGCGATGTGGTTCCGGAACCGGACCGGCCGCAATTCACCCGGCGCCCGTCCGTCCGGACGCCCGTTCGTTTTTTGAGTCTCTTCCGACATGGCGGCGGAGGCTACGCGCCGCCCACGCCCACCTCAACGAGGAAACGGAATTTTGAGGCTTGGACTTTACTCCCCGACAAACAAGCCTTCCGCCATGCTTACCGCCGGAGAACTGGCCGAACGCCTGCAGGGCGAAATCACGGGCGATCCCCGGACGCAAATCACCGGATTGCGTCCCGCGAACCACGCCCAGGCGGGCGATCTGACTTTCGCCGAGAACGAAAAATACCTCGCCGCCGCCGCGGCAAGCCCTGCGTCGGTGATTCTCGTTCCGGGTCAAACCGCGCTCGAAGGAAAGACGCTTGTCCGCGTGAAGAACGTGCGCGTGGCGCTTGCCGACTGCCTGGAGCTGTTCTTCCCGGAACGCCGCTACGAGCCGGGCGTTCATCCGACCGCCACCGTGTCGCCGGGCGCCAAGATTGATCCGACCGCCCACGTTGGTCCGCATTGCATCGTGGAGGACGAGGTCTCGATCGGGGCCGGCACGACGCTGCTGGGACAGGTCTTTGTCGGCGCGGGCAGCCGCATCGGGGACCATTGCCGGATCTTCGCCAACACGACGCTCTATCACGGCACCGTGATCGGCTCAGGCGTCCGCATCCATGCCGGGACCGTGATTGGCTCCGACGGCTACGGGTATGTCTTCGACGGCGCACGGCACAAAAAAATCCCGCAGGTCGGCCATGTCGTGATCGAGGACGACGTCGAAATCGGCTCGAACGTCTCCATCGACCGCGGCGCAATCGGCCCGACCACGATCGGCAAGGGCACCAAGATCGACAACCTCGTGCAGATCGCCCACAACGTCTCCACCGGACAGAACTGCCTGATCATTTCCCAGACCGGCATCGCGGGCAGCAGCCGGCTCGGCAACTTCGTCACGCTGGCGGGCCAGGTCGGCATCGCCGGTCATCTCACGATCGACGATCAGGTCGTCATCGCCGCCAAATCCGGCGTGATGCACAACATTCCCGCCGGCGAAAAATGGATGGGCGCGCCGGCTCAACCGGACAAGCAGACCAAACGCCAGATGCTGGCCGTGCAACAACTCCCCGAATTGATCAAACGCGTCCGCGCGTTGGAAAAGCGGCTCGCAGAGCGGGCAGAAGACTGATTGCGCGAATTGAAACCGCGTTCACCTTTCCTCCATGAGCGAACAACAAATCACTCTCGCCTGCGGCTGTTTCTGGTGCGTCGAAGCCGTCTACCAGCGCGTGCCCGGCGTGTTGAAGGTCGAGTCCGGCTACGCCAACGGCTTGAACGACAACCCCACCTACCAGCAGGTCTGCACCGGCACCACGAACCACGCCGAGGTCATTCAAATCACCTTTGACCCCGAGCGCACAAAAATTGAAACCCTCCTCGAAGTCTTTTGGAGCGTTCACGATCCCACCACGCTAAACCGCCAAGGCAACGACACCGGCACCCAATACCGGTCGGGAATCTACCACACGAGCGACGAGCAACGGCAGCTCGCGGAACAATCGAAAGCCGCCGCCCAAGCCCGCTTCCCGAATCCCATCGTCACCGAGATCAAGCCGCTCGAGAAATACTTCCCGGCCGAGGACTACCACCAGGACTACTTCAACCAAAACCCCGGCAACGGATACTGCCAGCTCGTCATCCCGCCCAAACTCGCCAAGTTGGAGAAGCTGGGCCTCGAATAATCCGGCTCGAAAATTTCAGGGGAAGACGATCACCGCGGTTTTCCGGACCCGTACTTCTCCTCGAACACTTTCACAGGATCGAAGCTTGGCGCGCCGTAGAGCTTCTGCTGCCGTTCGATGCCGCAATTCGGATAGTAGTCGAAGATGTCTCCGTTCCCGAGTACGCGCGGGTCGCCCTGGGCTTTGAGTTCGCGCTCCAACTGCGCCCAAAGTTTCGCCTTCAGCCCGGCCTGTTTCGGGTCGGCGGCGAGGTTGTTCACGCAGTCGGGATCGGCCTTGATGTCGTAGAGCTCCTCGTCCGGGCGCTTGCCAAAGGCGAGTTCGAAATACTTGTAATCCTTGTCGCCGGCGGAGAGGTCGGTGAGGAAACTCTTGGTGGGTGACGCGTCGCAGTTCATGTAACCGTATTCGGGATTGCCCACCGGCCAGCGATCCGATTTGAAATTCCGCACGTAAAGCCAGCGGTCGTTCCGCAACGCGCGGGCGGGATAACCGACCGACAACAGATCGCCGTCGATTCGACCAAGGTCATGGCGCTCCTTGCCGAGCAGCGTATGGTTGCGCCCGGGGTCGATGCGGCCGGATTTGGTCGCAAGCAGCTGCTTCACAAAGCTCGCACCGGTCATCTGGGCCGGTGCCTTCACGCCGGCCAGTTCCAACAGGGTCGGCGCGAGATCGGGAAAGGTGATGAAATCCGTAACCGTGCGGCCGGGCTTGATCTTGTCGCCCCAGCGAACGGCGAAGGGGATGTGAAACCCGTCATCGTAGAGTTGCCCCTTCACGCGCGGGAAGGGCATGCCGTGATCGGACGTCGCGATGATGATCGTGTTGTCCAACTGGCCCTGCTCCTCCAGATGCTTCAACGCGCGGGCGATGTGGGTGTCATACCACTCGACCTCGATGGCGTAGTCGGCCAGGTCGCCTCGAATGACTTCATTGTCGGGATAGTAGGCGGGCACGGTGACCTTTGAGAGATCACGCCCGTCGAGTTTCCAATTGTCCTTGCCGTAGCTGCGGTGGGGCTCCTTGGTGCCAAGCCAAAAACAGAAGGGCTTGTCCGCCGGCCGGGCCTTGAGGAATTCCGCGAAGTTGCCGGCGTAGTCGGTGTTCGCCATGCCGGTGTAGGGAGCCTTGGCCTGTTTGGACTGCCAGGGATGCCCGGCCGGATTGATCTTTTCAGCCTTGGGCTTGCCCGGCGAACTGCCGGCATGAACGCCCGGCCCCCAGCCTTTGCCGGTGAATCCCATGAAGTATCCGGCCTCCTCAAGCAGGAAGGGGTAGAACTTCCACTTCGGACTGAGAATCGGATTGTGGTTGCAGGCCTCCTCAAGTTGCCACGAATAGCGTCCCGTCAGGAGGCAGGCACGGGCGGGCGCGCATTTCGGGTTGCAGTTGTACGCCTGGGTGAAGAGCACGCCCTCCCGCGCGATGCGGTCGAAGCCCGGTGTCTTCACGTATTTGCTCCCGTAGACGCCCATGCTGTCCCGCGACGCGTCGTCCGCGATGATGAAAAGAATGTTCGGTCGTTCCGCCTCGGCGGCGAAAAGTCCCGCGACGAGGAAGGGGATCAGCGTGATGAGTCGTTTCATTTGTGTATCGGTGTTCCTGGTTTTGCGGTCGAAGGATGGTGGCCGTCGAGCTTCAAGCGGATGCGAAACAGGCCGCCTCCCGCAGTGACGTAGAGGGTGTCGGATTCGGAGCCCAGACCGAAGGTGCAGTTGGTCGGCAGCGTCGGTGTCGGAATGTGGACCAACTCTTTCCCGGCCGGGCTGAAGACAACGATGCCGAAACGGCTTTGACTGCGGACGGCCGCGTAAATGTTTCCCTCCACGTCGATCGCCATTCCGTCCGTGCCGGTCTCCTTGCCGAAGTCTGCCAGCACACGCTTCTTCCGCGCATCAACCCGACCGTCCTTCAACAGCGGAAACGCGTTCAAGGTCATCCGGCCGATCTGCGGATCCGCCGGCGCGTTTGGCCCGCCACGCGAGCCATTGTTCGTTTCGGCGACATAGAGCGTCTTCGCGTCCGGTGACAAATGCACCCCGTTCGGCTTTTCAATCTCGTCTGCACCCAGCAAGCGGATGAGTTTCCCGCTTTCAGGATCGAAACGATAAACCCCCATTTCCCCCTGTTCTTCCGGCTCGGATCCGATGTAACGCGGATCGGAAAAATAGATCCCCCCGTCCGGCGCGATCACGAGATCGTTCGGGGACAGGAGCCGCCGGCCCTGAAACTTCGAGACCCAAGGCTTCACGTCACCCGACGCGGAAACGATGCACAAAGCCATCGCTCCCCCATTGGAGCCGCAACAGGCGATCAGGCGACCGGCCCGATCAAACATCAGCCCGTTGCTCTTGCGGCTGTTCCCTGAAAAAACCGTGGTCCGCCGCGTTTTCGGATCAAAGCGAAGAATCTGCCCCGGCTTGTCGGGTGATCGCGATATGTCGCTGAAGTAGATCCTTCCATCCGGGCCCGCCGCGACGCCCTCGGTAAATTCGCCTTCGTTCCACAACTCTTCCAATCGGGCGCTTGCGGGAAGGATCCGCTCCGAACCCGAAGGCACCGCCGCACGAAGGCAACACACGGCCGAAAACAACAACGCGCAAACACGAACAAGGGAACTCATGACGGCGCATGATAGGCCAGGCAAAGCCGACCGCAATCGCGTATGTCGGGACAATGTCACGGCCCGGATCGGGAATCCGAAATGAGCCGGACGTCCGCTTCAGTCGAACTGATCCATCCGACGCCGAAAGGCCGCGCAGGCGGCGGCGGGATCGTCGGCGCGAAGGATCGCCGAGACGACACAGATTCGACGGGCTCCGGCATCAAGGACCTCGTCCAGGTTGTCCAGATTGATTCCGCCAATCGCAAACCACGGCACGGCGACATGCCGCTGTGCCCAACGCACGTACTCCAGGGTCACGGGAGCCCGACCGGGTTTGGTCGGGGTGGCGTAGATCGGGCCGATGGCGAGATAGTCCGGTGCGGTGCGAAGCGCGCGCTTCGCCTGCTCCGGGGCATGGGTGCTGAGTCCTAGCAACATTTCCTTGGGGCATCCCCGCACCTGATCAGCGCTCGTGTAACCGGCGTCAAAGAAATCCTCCTGGCCCAGGTGACAGATTGGAGCACCCAATTGAAGGGCCAGGCGGGGATGATCATTGATGACGAATCCAACGCCGGCGGCGTGGCAGACGGGCAGGATCGATGCCGCCAACTCCTTCACCCGATCCGGCTCCGCTCCCTTGGCCCGGAGCTGAACCAGGTCTGAACCCGAATCGCAAAGCATCCGCGCGAGGTCGACGGGGTTCCGGCCATCCAGATACCCCGTGTCAACGAAGGTGTAGAGACGACACCTTGAAAGGGGCTTCATGATTCCGGCGGTGGAGATGCCGCTCAGGCCTTCTCTTCGATCAATTCCCGGCGCCCACCGGAGAGAAGTTCTTCAACGAAGTTCGTCGAGTAGACGCCACGACGGAAATTGGGATCCTGAAGGATCGCCTGCTGAAACGGCAGCGTGGTCTTGATGCCGGTGATCATATATTCGCCGAGGGCGCGGCTCATGCGCTCCATCGCCTCGCGGCGGTCCTTGCCGTAGGCGATGAGCTTGCCGATCATCGAATCGTAGTAGGGGGGAATCGTGTAACCCGCGTATGCGTGGCTGTCCACGCGAATGCCCTGTCCGCCGGCCGGATAATACATCTCTATCCGTCCCGGACTCGGGCGGAAATTGTCAAACGGGTCTTCAGCGTTGATCCGGCATTCAATGGCGTGTCCGGTGAGTGTCGGCGTGCCGATCTTCAGCGGCTCTCCCATCGCGATGAGGATCTGCTGTTTCACGATGTCAATGCCCGTGACCTCCTCGGTGATCGGATGCTCCACCTGCACGCGCTTGTTCACCTCGAGAAAGTAGAAGTTGCCGTCGTCATCCGCGATGAACTCGACCGTGCCGGCGTTGGTGTACTGGGCTGCCTCCGCGATTCGAATCGCGGCTTTGCTCATGGCTTTCCGCAAACTCTTGAACTTGTTCTCAATCAGCGGCGAGGGGGTTTCCTCGATCAGCTTCTGATGCCGCCTCTGAATTGAACAATCGCGCTCGCCAAGCGAAACAATGTTCCCCTTGTTGTCCCCGAGGATCTGGATTTCGATGTGATGCGGATTCTCGATGTATTTCTCAATGTAGACTCCGGCATTGCCGAAGGCCTTGTCCGCCTCCGTGCGACACGTGTGGTAGCCCTTGATCATCGAGATGTCGTTGTGCGCGACACGCATACCGCGACCGCCACCACCGGCCACCGCCTTGATCATCACCGGATAACCGATCTTCTTGGCCACAGACAGGGCTTCCTGCTCGCTCTCGACGATCCCGTCCGACCCCGGTGGAAGTGGCACTCCAGCCTTTTTCGCCAAAGAGCGGCTGACCTGCTTGTCCTGAAGCGCGTTCATCGCCTTGGAACTGGGTCCAATGAAACGAATGTTGCAACTCTGACAAACGTCCGCGAAATGGGAATTCTCCGAAAGAAATCCATATCCCGGATGAATCGCATCCACATCTGTGATCTCAGCGGCCGAAATCAGGCGATCTATCCGCAAATAGCTATCGCTACTGGCACCTTTACCGATACAGATTGCCTCATCAGCAAGCTGAACGTGCATGGAATTTGCATCCGGCTCTGAATAGACCGCGACAGTACGAATTCCCATCTCACGACAGGTACGCATGATGCGGAGGGCAATTTCGCCACGATTGGCTACCAGAATCTTCTCAAACATGGCTCTTCGACGGATTTTCGAAAAAAGGGCGGAGACCTCAGAGAGGCTTGATCTTGAAAAGGGCCTGACCGAATTCGACGGGCTTTGAGTTGTCCACCAAGATCTTGGTGATCACGCCCCGGGCTTCCGCCTTGATCTCGTTCATCACTTTCATTGCCTCGATGATGCAAACGACCGTGTCGGGTCCGACTTCCGAGCCAACCTCAACATAGGAACCGGCCTCCGGTGAGGGGGAGCGATAAAAAGTGCCGATCATCGGTGATTTGATATCGGCCTCATTCGAAGGGGCGGCCACCGATTTCACGGCAGCCGCACTGGGCGCAGCCGGAGCCGGGGCTTCCACCACCGCCTGCTCAGAGACCACCCTGGCCTGGGTCCCTCGCTTGAGTTTTATTTTGAATTCTTCCTTCTCGAGCTCGAACTCGGTGATCGAGTTTTTCTTCATCAAATCAATGATTGCCTTGATGTCTTTGAGTTCCATAGGTGAATCCCGGTTCTCTTTGCCTGGCTGCTTGTTTGAAGTTGTCACTCTGGGGGAATTGGAAACGGCAGTCGATCAGGTCGTCCGCCAAATTTAATATGTTACGAACTTGCGGCGGAGAATCTGCCAGCCCAATTATCAGGTCAAGCCCTCTTTTCTAGTTACCAAGAAAGCCACATGCCCGTTTTAGCAGTACCAGCGATTCTACTTTAATGTTAACGCTGCATCCAGCGCCAACAGGTAACTACCGACCCCAAAACCGGCAATTTGACCGGCACAGACCGGAGCGATCATGGAGACATGCCTGAATTCCTCCCTTGCGTGAACGTTAGAGATATGGATTTCAATCGTTTTCACCCCAGATCCGGCAATTGCGTCCCGCAAACCGACACTGGTGTGGGTGTAGGCGGCCGCGTTCAGAATCACGACGTCAAACACACCTCGCGCAGCTTGTATCCAGGTGATCAGTTCGCCTTCGATGTTGCTCTGACGGAAATCGACTTCGATTTCGCGTTTCGCCGCAGCGGCTCGGACCTGGGATTCGATCTCCGCCAAGGTCAGCGTGCCGTAGATCCCCGGCTCGCGCTGACCAAGGAGATTGAGATTGGGTCCGTTTAGAAAAAGTACTTTCATGGCTGTTCTGCTGTTGTAAACACGGGATCCAAAAAAAGGCGGAAATGCGGAGCGACCTCTCGGTTCAACCGAGTTTTAGCTTTAGAAAACCCACTTCGAGTGCGAGCGATTCCTGCACGTTGGTGTGAAGAAGCCGCGCGGTTCCCTCGATGGTTCGCAAATTTTCAAGCGCGGATTCGGCATCGATTCGCCCCGCGACCTTGGCGGTGAGTTCGTCAAAGCGACTTAGTTGCAGCAGTTCCCCACCAATGTCCAAGGTCCGCAGCCACACATCTCGCAACCACCATTCCAGCGCCAGGAGCATTTCACCCCGACGCCTGCGGTATTCCGCCTCGACACCGGCCTTCAATTCATTTTCCCACTGCTCCTTCAATTTCGGCTCAACATCGTCGTAACGTCGGAGCGGCGAGGCCTGTTCCAACTGTTCCGCGACAGCGCCTTTCATTTCTTCCAAAAGGCCGAGCAACTGACCCAAAAGCTTGTAGCGATCCAACAGGCCGCTTCCGTGATCCACCGCCATCTGCGCGAAAGACTCTATCAACGCCAACTGCCGCTCATCAAATCGCATGTCCGCCCCGCCGCCGAAGGTAAGCCGGAGACAGCGTGACAGAATGGTGTCCAAAAGGCGTTGCGGCTCGGTCGAAAGCAGAATGATGACGCAGTCTGGAGGCGGTTCTTCGAGGGTTTTCAGGAAAGCATTGGCCGCTTCGACCTTCAAACGGTCAGCTGCAACGATAACGGCACACTTAAAGCGGGCATCATTCGCCTTGAGATTGATCTGCGAGATCAAGGACCGGATCTGATCCGTCAGGATGAGGCGCGATTTTGACTCCGGCCGCACCCACCGCACATCCGCGTGGCCGCCTGAAATCACCTTCCGGCAATTGAGGCATTGATCGCAGCAATCGGACGGAAGAATGTCGCCCGATTCCATGACAGGCTGATCGCAATTCAGCGTCTTGATCAGATTGCGTGCGACTTCCTCCAGCTCCTCAAGGTGGTTGCCGGTCAACAGATAGGCATGCCCCAGCCGGCCCCGCCGCAGACTGCGCTGCAACAGCTCCACACCCGGTCCGGTTGATACGATGTCCGCGAATGCCACGCGCGGATCGTGAAGCGGCCGCCGCAAAATTCCAAACCCGTATTCATAGCCACGGGCAATGGCTTTGGGCGACAACGAGCGAAGGTCAAATCAGAAGGTCACCTTGAACGGCGTGTCCTGACCGGTGACGACAAAGACAAGTCCGTCGCTTTCAATGGATTTGCACACGATCGGCACAGGGCCGGATTCGGTGGTCACCGTGATTTCCTTGCCGATGACCACCTGATGGGTGGCGTCGGGTGTCTTGACGGTGGCGATCCGCCGCTTTGAGGTAATCATGACGTTCTTGACGTCGAGGAAGGCCTCCGGAGCGGCCATTACGGCGTTGATCGCGGCCACAGGGTCCGTGGCCGGTCCTCCTCCAAAGGTGGACATGATTCGTTCTTTCCAGCTCGGTTCGCCACCCTTGGCGACCGGGAGCGGCGACGGGCCGGCGGATTCGTTGAGCAGCTGTTCTAGTTTGGCTTCCAGATTCTTGCCGCCGCTGATGAAGCGGACGACGCCTTGTCGATCCACCAGCCAGATGCTTGGGAAATGGGTGATGCCGAATTTTTTTACGGCCGCGTCGTTCTCGCCCTGCCGGTTGAAGTGCTGTGGCCAAGGCAGATTCTCCTTGGCCAAAACCTTGTCCAGCTCCTGCCGGTCGAAATCGGCGTTGATGCCGACAATCTCAAGTCCGGCGTGGTGAAACTTCTGGTACGTCGCGAGTTTGGCGGGAAACATCTCCATGCACTTCGGACTCCAGCTGGCCCAGAAGTCGAGCATCAGCACGCGGCCACGGAACTTGGCGAGGTCGATGGGGGCGCCGGCCAGATCCAAGCCGTTGAATCCGGCCGTCGTGATATTCTGTCCCACCCACTTCCCGTAGTTGGCGTCGTCTGGAAAGAGCATTTCCTCGCCGTTCTCCTCCCTGCATCCGCACGCGGTCGCCGCGACGATCAGCGCGAGGAGCCGGGCGATGGTCGAGCGGAGTTTCATGGGGCGGAGGTGGGCGGCGAACCGCGTCGTGGATGTGCAATAGCCGGGATGGTCTCGTTTGATCAAGCACAAGCCGGCCGGCTTGCCCCGCCTACTCGGCGACGGCGATGAGATGATCCCGGGTGCGGATGAAGATGCGCCCGCCCGCGACGGCCGGCGTCGCGAAGCAGGGTTCGTTCAACAGATTGGTCGCCAGGATGGTGAAGGTGCCGTCGGCAGGCAGCACGGACACCTCCCCCTTCACGCTGACCCGATAGATGTGCCCGCCCGCGCAGACGGCGGAGCTGTAGCCTTCTCCACCGGCGCGTTCATTCCAAAGCGTCTCGCCGGTGCGGTTGTCGGCGCAGGTCAGGATACCCTGATCGTTCCAGAGATAGATCCAGCGATCGACGATCAGGGGTGTCGGGATATGCGGCACGGATCGCTCGATGCGCCAGATTTCTTTTGCCTCTGTCCTTCCGGGAACAGGGCGCAGGGCGACGACGTGTTTCAGCTTGGTCACGAAGCCGCAGGAACCAATGACGAGATCGCCTGCGGTCACGGGAGAGCCGATCGCCCGTTCGGAGGAGGGTTTTCCGAAGACGTCGTTCTCCCAAAGCACCTTGCCGGTCGCGGGATCAACCCCGGTGATCCCGTGATGCCAGTTGGTAAAAACCAGGGTTTCGCGTCCTTCGGAGTCGCGATAAACGCACGGCGTCGAATAGGTCAGGCTGCGGCTGTCCCGCGCAATCCGCCAGCGCACCTCGCCGTTTGCGCGATCAAGGGCCAACAATGAGCTCTCGCCATCCTGATCGTTGTTCAGGATGAGCAGCTCTCCGTGCAAGATCGGCGACGCCCCAAATCCGTGACCGCCCTTGACCGGGCCGAGATCCGTTTCCCACGCCTTCGTTCCGTCGTGTTGGTACGCGATGATGGTCAGAGCCTTCGGCGTTCCCCAGGTGAAGTAGACTCGTTGTTCGTCCACGGTCGGTGTCGATGAGGCAAAGGTGTTCTGGCGATGGTGCCTGTGTTTTTCAGCCTCAAGGGTATGTCGCCAAAGTATCCGGCCCTTGACCGCGTCCACACAGAGCGGCATGCGCGCGCCGGAATCCTCGTCGCCCGCCAGCAGAAAGACGCGGTTCCCCTGCACGACCGGTGAACCGTGCCCGATGCCCGGGAGCTTGGTCTTCCATTTGTAGTTTTCCACCGACCATTTCACCGGAATTTTGTCGGCCGCTTGGCCGGATCCGTTAGGGCCGCGAAAACGGGTCCAATCGTCGGCTCTCAGGTCGCTGAGGAGGCAGATGAATCCGATGAGAATGTGGCGGGATAAGGGAATGGCCGTCTTCATGGTGTCAAACCGCCGTTCGATTCGCGGCTGTACAGAATCATTCACTTTGTGCATCGCGACTGTCGATATTTTGTCAGCGACCGGACGAACGCCGAAAAAAGGACGGGATTGGGACGAATATTGTCCGATTGGGATGTGGCATGGGCACTGCTATGTGGTTCGGTGTTGAGTTTGATCTTTGCCAGTCCATTTGACCCGCCGTTTCCGCTCCTTCAAAAGCGGAAACGCCCTCCCCACCGCACCCCCTGAAGCGAGCCGGATATTCTTCATCCGCTTCTCGCTCTTATCGAAAACGAACCGGTGATCCGCCTCGGCGGATCACCGGATTTGTTTTTCTTGGGCCATGGTGCTGTCGGCAGATTGAGCCGGGCGGACGAAAACCGGATGATTCGGATCTCCTCCGGAGTGCAGGTAGGCGAGCAAATCAAGAACTTGCGCCTTGCCGAGAGTGTTGAGCAGCCCGGCGGGCATGGTTGAGACAGGGGACGCTTTTTGACCCATGATCTGTGCCTTATCGACACGGGTGGTTTTTTCGGAGAGCGGGTGTTCTCGCACGAACAACACCTCCGCGTTCTCGCCTTCCAAGACACCTGTGATCTCCTCGCCATCGCGCAGCGTGAACACAGTGGATTGGTAGTTCTCGGCGACGACCTTGGACGGGTTCAAAATGTGGTCGAGCAGATCGTGAGGCCCGAAACGCCCCCCGACGCCTGTGAGATCCGGACCGACGAGTCCGCCGGTGAGACCCGGATCGCTGCTGACCCGATGGCAGCTCACACACCGCGCCTGAACGAGCGCCTCGCGCCCGCCCGCATGGGATCGACCGGTCAACGGGGTTGCGAGTTCGCCGGCGAAATGCGCTGCTTCCCAATTTTTTACGAAACGGGCCGGCGCGCTTGGAATCTCAACCGGCGGCGACGCGTCCGCAAAAAACTCGGCAAGTTCCGATCGTTCCCCGGGTGTCAGGGCGGCCACGAATTCTTCGCGGACTTTTTTGACAGCCCGGTGGTAGTTCCTCGCCCCGGGCATGGAAGCCGCACGCCTCAGGGCCTCGAACACGGCGCGCCGGGCGGACGGCGTCCAACCGTCGCGAACGAGACGCAGGTAAAAGGTGTATTGAAGCAGGTCCTCGGACCGTTCGGCCTTCTCGAGGAGCGGCAGTGTGAGCGGAATCACCTTGGTCGAGCGCAGATACACCAGCAGCTCAATCAGGTCGTGATTGACCTGCCAGGCCGGGTGCGGGTAGGCGGCTTCCGCCCAAGCGAGACAGCTCCGACGCAGATCCTCGTCCGGTCCACCTTTTCGAATGAAGGCGAGCGCCATCGTGCGGGTGACCGTTGTCGCCATAGTCAGGTCGCTCGAAAGCGGGGTCTTCAGCAGATGGGTGACGATGTAGTGCAAGGGCACGTCCACACTTGCTCGGGCAAGCGCGAGCAAGCGGTCCGGATTGGGTGTTGCTGCCGGGGTTTCAAGAAAGCGTTCGACCCTGTCGGGGTTCGCGTGTTCGAGCCAGTTTTCGAGCACAAGTCTCTGACTGTGACGAAAGAAGCGATTCGTGCGCAGGTTGCTTTCCAAAAGCGGTCGTTCCGAGGAGCGGACGCCTTCCCACGAACGGTTGAAATTCGTGCGGGTGTGGTCCTGCTCGAAGTACTTGCGCTTGAGGCGAAGTTCCGTCCACTCCCGTTCGCGTTTGCTGGCGGCGTCGAATCCGGCGCTGATCGCGGAGGGATCCCCGACCCAGCTGATCCGGTAGAGGCCGGACCGGGTTCCCCGTCCCCCCGTGATAAACCAAAGCCGCTCGTCCGGGCCGACTACCAGATCCGTGACATTCAATGGACGGCCCGACACGAACACTTCTGGAGTGCCACGATAGGAGCCGTTCACGTTGTCGAAGTGGATCGCCAGAATGCGGCCGTATGCCCAATCACAGGCGAACAGCGTGGATTGGTAACGCATCGGAAATTGAAGCGTGGACCCGAAGGCCGTCGCGGTCGGGGAGGCGAGCCCGACATCAAGCGCGCTTGGAAGCGTGTCCGGATAGTGGGCCGGGAGGCGACCGGTTCCCCGGCGCCATCCGTAGTCGCCTCCCGAAACAACCTGCAGGATGCGGGTGGGCATGTACCACGGCGTGCCGACGTCGCCCTCGGTGTCGGCGTCGAAGGTGAAGAGTTCGCCCGCGAGATTGGAGGCGATTCCCATCGGGTTGCGAAAACCGCCCGCGAACAGTTCGAAGACCGTGCCGCGCGGATCCATCCGCAGGATGAATCCCCCGGTCGCGTTGGCGCGGCCGCCAAACATCGCGCTGTCCCACTCGCATGGAATCAACCGTTCCGCGACGGCCCTGCGGAGCGGCGCATTCGCGACAAGCTCGGGCGGCAGCTCGACGTCGTTTCCGAAGGCGACGTAGAGATTCCCGTCACTGCCGATCAACATCTTGTTCCGACCGTGTCCAAAACCGCCTTCGGTTCGGAGGATTGTCCGGCGATACTCATGACGACCGTCGCCGTTCCGATCCAAAAGCATCACGAGTTCCTTTCCTCGATTCGCGTGTGCGTAAAGGCGGCGTCCCAGGTGGACGAGTCCCCGCACCTCCTCCAGCGTGTCGTCGATCAACTCGACCTGGGTCACAGTTTGAAAGTTCTCCAATTGCAGCCGGATGAGCCCGCGTTTTTCCCGGGCGAGAATAAGGTTCTTGTTTTCATCAAAGGTCATCGCGATCCAAGAACCCTCCTCGGGATGGGCCGAGCGGATCAGTTCCACCCGGAAGCCGGGCAGCGTCTGGATCGACTCCGGCGGCGTCGCCGCTCCGGCCCCGCTGGCCAGTCTCCATCCGTTGTAGGCGTCGAATGCCGCGCTCGGCGGGAAGGGCTCGGCCTCACCTGCGGCAGGCTTGAAGGGCTTGGCCGGACTCCAATTCTCGCCGTCGGTGCCGGCCAGCCAGTTTGTGTCGGAGACAATCCACTCGCGCCCCGCGAGACCGCGATTCAACTCGACACGAAAGGCCATGTGCGGTGCCTTGTTTGTCCCGGTCACGGCGAGCGTCAGGCGATTGGTGCCCGGCTGAAGCAGCGGGGTGAGATCGAATTCCGCCAGGCGGTTGGTTGAGCGAAGCTCGGACCCGTTCAGCTGAATGAGGACATCGC
>JADHOF010000157.1 GCA_016779125.1 Verrucomicrobiia bacterium
TCCAACACCACCTCCTTCACCTTGCCGCACCGAAAGCCGGCGGCAATCACGCGCAGCCAGAGGTCATAATCCTCCGGGAACGGACCCGCGCGGCAACCCAGCTCGAACACCTCGCGGCGGGCCAGCACCGTCGGATTCACCAACGGCGACTCAATGAATCGCTGCGCCGCGATCGTCTCTGGATCGAGACACCCGTTCACCCACCGTTCATAGCGACGCCAGGACCGCACCGGCGCGCCTTGTCCGTCCACGATCCGCACCGCGCCACCCACCACATCCAGACCATTCCGCCCCAACAACTCCACCTACCGTTCAAGCCGGAAGGGATAAGCGAAATCGTCCGCGTCCATCCTCGCGATCAACGGTGCCCGCGCCTCGCGAACCCCCGCATTCATCGCGGCCGCAACCCCTTGGGCCGAACAAGCAAACACACGCAGCCTCCCGTCATCGATCGACCGCAACACCTCCGCCGAGCCATCCACCGACCCGTCATCCACAACGATCAATTCCAGATCCCGCAACGACTGATTCAAAATCGAATCCACCGCCCGACCAATCGTCCCGACCGCGTCCCTTACCGGCAGGACAACGGAAACGACGGGAGTCGTTGAGGAATCAAAACGCACACCGAAACTTCTAGCCGATTCGGAAACCGATTAAAACCGAAGTCCCGCACCGTGCCGGCGGTTTCCGCATCACGAGACGATTTCTTTCGGCACATGGCCGTAGAGATCCGTGAGGCGAAAGTCGCGGCCGGAGTAGCGGTAGGTGAGGCTCTCGTGGTCCAGCCCCATGAGGTGGAGGATCGTCGCGTGGAAGTCGTGCACGTCCATGCCCTGCGACGCGATCTCGGCGCCGATGTCATCGCTTGCGCCATAGGACAAGCCCGGCTTCGCACCACCGCCCACCAGGAAGGTGGTGAAAACAGAAGCGTGATGTCCGCGCCCTTTCGGATTGCGATCCTCCCAAGGCGTACGACCGAATTCGCTGCAACCGACGATCAGTGTGTCCTCCAACATCCCGCGCATTTTCAAGTCCTGAATCAGGGCTGCCAGAGGCTGGTCAAGTTTGCGGGCCAGCGGGCGGTGCGTCTCCATGTCACCGTGGGCATCCCAGTTGCTGTGCGAGCCGATGTCAAACAACTCCACCACACGCACGCCGCGTTCCAGCAGCCTGCGGGTGGCGAGGCATTGCCAGCCGAAGGATGTCCGATCCGTCCGCTCGACGCCATAGAGCTTGAGCGTGCTGTCGGATTCGCGGGCCGTGTCAAAGGCTTCCGGCGCTTCGCGCATCAGTCCGTAGGCGGTGTCGAAATTCGCCATGCGCGTCCGCAACTGGAGATCCTGCGGATGGAGTTTCAGGTGTTCCTCGTTAAGGTCGCGCAACATCCGTCGCTCCAGCTCCTCGCGCCGGGTCGCGGGCACTCCGCTGCCGAGATGAGGAATGGGCTCCGGTCCGGGCACCACCCGCACGCCGGTATGGTAGCCGGGCAGGAAATTCGAATCCCAACATTGGTAGGCATTGTAGGGCTCCTTCGCCGCGAACACCACGAACGGGGGGAGATTGGTGTTCTGCGTCCCGAGTCCGTGAGTGACCCAAGCGCCGATGCTCGGCAGCGGGATCGTGATGGACCCGGTGTGCATTCCAAGCGTCGCTGCCGAATGACCGCTGGACTTGTTCGACATGGAGTGGAGCAGGCAGAACTCGTCGATGATCGATCCGCAATGCGGAAACAGCTCACTCACCATGCGCCCCGTCTGACCGTACGCTTGAAAGGCGAATTGCGAGGCCTTGATCCTGCCCTGGCTCGTCTTCTTTCCCGCGTCGCGATTGAGCTTCGGTTTGTGGTCAAAGGTGTCCACGTGCGAAATCCCCCCGGTCATGAATAAGATCACGAGGCGTTTTGCCCGGGCGGGAAAGTGCGTCCGGCGCGGCGCCAGCGGATGACCGTCGTTCAGCGCGGCCGCCAGGCTCAACCGCGCCCGCAACGCCGCCGCCCCCATCGCCGAACCCGCGGCCCGGTGCAGGAAATCGCGGCGGTCCAATTGAATCGGTGTCTTCATCTCAGTCGACGAACAGGAACTCATTTGCGGTGATCAAGGTCTTGGCATAACTCGCCCAGGCCAACCCGGGCCGTTCGCCCGCCTTCACCCCTTCCTCCGCAAGCAGGCGCCCGTATTGATCGAGGTAGTCGAGCGCGCGCCGCAATTCGGAGGCGGTTGGTGGCCGGGAAAAGACGCGGAGGTGAGCATCCCTCACCCGGGCTTCAGCATCGCCTGCCCCGGCCAGCAACGTCTCTGCAAGTCCCCGGGACTGTTCGGCGACGAACCCGCTGTTGGACATGAACAGAGCCTGGAGCGGCACCATCGATCGGTCCCGCTCCGCCGTGGTGGTGCTGGTGTCCGGTCCGTTGAACAGCGCGAGATACGGGTGCGGATGCAACCGCTGCACCATCAGGTAAACGCTGCGATGGTTGGACGGATACACGGCCTTGAACTGCCGATGCGCCGAGAAACGCCACTTGTCCGCCGGCGGAAAGGGATGCGGTCCGGGCCGCTCCAGATCCAGATTGCCACCCAGCTGCAACATCGAATCGCGAATGGCTTCGGCATCCAGCCGCCGCCGGTCAAAGCGCCAGTAGAACGCGTTGGCGGAATCCCGGGCGGCATTCGCGGCATGATGATCGTTTGCCCGCTGCCAGGTGCGTGAAGTCATGATCAGCCGATGCATCGCCTTGATCGACCAGCCGCTCTCCACGAAACGGCGCGACAGCCAGTCCAGCAGGTCGGGATGCGTGGGCGCTTCGCCGCTCAGGCCGAAGTTCGACGGTGTCGGCACGATCGGCCTGCCGAAATGAAACTGCCAGATGCGGTTCACCATCACCCGGGCGGTCAGCGGATTGTCAGGACTCGTCAACCAGCGGGCCAGTTCCAGCCGCCCGCTCCCGGCCGCCGCGATATCGACGCCGTGTCCGCCGAGGAACGCGGGCACGCCCGGATTCACCTTCGCCCCTTGGCTGCGCGGGTTCCCAAGTTTGTGGATGTAGGTATCCGCCACCTCCCCGTCGCTCACCGCGTACGCCTGCGGCGCCCGGCGCGAGGGCGACTGCGCCATGATCGCATCGAGCCTTTCCTGGTTCGACTTCGGGTCCCGCTTCGCCTGGACCAACTCCTTCAGTCGATCGATCTCGACCTGATGCTTCGCAAAGTAGGCCGCGTCGGCCGGCCCCAAGACCGCCGGATGCACTGCGGGTTTGAAATATCGCTGCTCGCGCACCGATTCGCCGCCGGGAAACGGATACGACGTCCGCTGAAAGAAGCTGTAGAGCCCGTAGTAATCCCGCATCGAAGTCGGGTCATGCTTGTGATCGTGACAACGGGCGCAGCTCATCCCGAGGCCAAGGATCACCTTGCCCATGGTGTCGAGGGTGTCCTCGATGATCAGATGCAGATCCTGCAGGTCCCCCGTGCCGAAGCGCTTCGCCTGCGCCAGAAACCCGGTGGCCACCAGCTTCCCGGCGTAGTCCTTGGGATCCCCCTGCCGGCCCAGAATGTCGCCGGCGATCTGCTCGCGCACAAAGCGGTCGTATGGCATGTCGTCGTTGAACGCGTCGATGACGTAGTCGCGATAAAGGTGGGCCTGCGGAATCGGAAAGTCGGAGTTCTCCCCGGCGGTGTCCGCGTAACGTGCCAGGTCCAGCCAGTGACGTCCCCAGCGCTCCCCGTAGCGGGGCGAGGCGAGCAACTCGCCGAGCAGGTGCTCAAAGGCCTCAGGACTGTCGTCCGCGAGGAAAGCGCGCGCCCGTTCCGGGCTGGGCGGCAGGCCGATCAGATCGAAATACGCCCTCCGCAACAACGTGCGCCGATCCGCCGGCCCCACCGGCTCCAGCCCCTGCTCAAGCTGGCGCGCGCGAATGAAACGATCGATCGGATGCGTCCCGGCAGGGTCACCCACCTCCGGCGGCGAAACCATGCGCACCGGCGCGAAGGCCCAATGTGTCGCCGGATCGGCCCGCAAAGAGGCCGCCCCGATCAGTAACAGACAGATAATCCGAATCACGATGTCCAACTTCATCACAGCCGCGAGAACAACGCGACCCTACCATCTTTCACCATTCTGCCAACAGAGTATCGCGGCCGCCAGGCGGCACAGCATTCCCAACGATCAAAGGGCGCATGGGTGGAACGCGTCCTATTTGTCAGGCCAGAATGGCCGCCTGAAACCGATCTTCCCACGAACACGATTCTTCTTTTATCGGTCCGGACCAGGTCGGTCCCATTCGGCAGAAACTATTGCCATTGACCCATAAACACATAGATTCACCCATATCAATGAAAACCACGATCGAGCTTCCTGACGAATTGTTGGCCAAAGCCAAGACCGTCGCCGTGGAGAGGCGAACGACGCTAAAGGCGATGATCGAACACGCGTTGAAGCGTGAACTGAACGAAGGAGTGGTCCGCGAGAACGAATGCGCCTGGGACGCAAACGAATTTGGCTTTCCAGTGCTCAAGCGCGTTCCGTCCAAACAGGTGACGAGCGAAAGGGTCTATGAAATGTTGGAGGACGAGGGATGACCTTTCTCCTGGACGCCAACATCCTCATCGCCTTGGCCGACAGCAACCATGTTCATCACCAGCGGACGCAGACCTGGTTTCATTCGCGTCCTGCTACGGACGGCTGGGCCACCTGTCCTTTGACCGAGAACGCCTTTTTGCGAATCTTGGGAAATCCCAACTATCCGGCATCCCCCGGTGATCCGGCGACCCTGCGGCCTTTTCTTGAACGAATCTGTTCCTGGCCGGGCCATCAATTTTGGCCGGAAACAATATCCCTGCGAGATGCAGAAATGTTTCCGCAATTACCCGGGGTCAAAAAGCTGACCGATCTTTACCTGTTGGGGCTCGCCGTCAGCAAAAGCGGAGTGTTGGCCACTTTGGACGAAAGAATTGATGCCACTCTGGTGACGGGCGGCAGCCAAAGTCTGTTGGTGATTCCGTAGGAAAACGAAGAAGATCACGACTTGTGAATCTGACACGTGGGAAAGCGGCAAACGAATGGGAGGCAAACGAATCAGCCTTCGGCCTTTGAGAAGACGGCCACCGCCTGGGTGTCAACGTCGATCGCGTCTTTGCCCCCAACGGTCCGCAAGCCAACCAATGGAACGCATGGATCTCCCTGAAACTCCAAGGCCCGCCCTACGTGAAAGGTTCGACGAAACCAAACGGCGCATGGATGGACCGCGTCCTACTCGTCAGGCCGGATTGACCGCCTGAAACCGATCTTCCGACGAACCCGATTCTTCTTTCATCGGAACGACCCGTTTCCGGCAATAGGGATGACGATTGATTCATCGCGGAGAACGGTGAACTGATAGCGCAGATGACGGATAGAATTGAAACGGATGGCGACCTCCTAGAAATCTGCTGAGATCGTGGAGGAATCAGGGCCGGATTACCGTGTCGGCTGAGACTCCACAAACCCGGGTCGATTACGATCAACTACGGGCGTGTCTCACCCAACTCGCCCGTGGTCATGAAGAATTCCTGAAGCATGCCGTCCTGATCGGAGGCGAGGCGTGTTGGTTCTATCGGGCTTTGTTGGAGGCGGCGGACGACTCGGATTTTCGCGTACCGGTATACTCAGCGGACGATGAATCCAAGTGGCTGAGCAAGGACCTGAAATTCACCGGTCTGATGGGGCATGCGGCCGAGGAACTGATGCCACAGCGGGTGATCAAGGATGACGCTGGTCGTTCCTATCTTTCCATGGAAGGAGTCCGGCTTGGATTTGCCCAGATGTGTTTCTGGTTGGATTCCGACACCGCCAAGCAGAACTGCCGGCACGCCCGGATTGAAGAAACGAACCGTGAGCCGGTCGACTTCTTCGTGGCGGATCCGGTTTCGCTCTATCGGGAGAAGCAATCCGCGACCGAACGCCGCAACGCACCCGCCGATCCACCTCACTTTGTCGCCCGCGAAAGCAGCACCGCAAACTGCCGGCAATCCGGCACCGCCGCCGCGAGATCGGCCGCCGCAAAGACACAGCGATCCCGGTCCGCGAGATTACGGATGGTTTCACTGAGTAATCGAAGCGGCTGCACCTGCTAACTCTGCACAACATTGCGATAAGTGCACTATTGTGTGGAGTTTACACCAGTTCTAAACCCGATTGCCATCTTCTGGCGAGAGGCAGTGCGGAATTCTGAGACCCTTCATCTGTTGACCTCTGAATCTGCTGGACTGGACGAACAGGCGGGACACGCCACTGATGGACGGTGAAAAGGAAAAGGCCACCCATTGGGTGGCCTTCGTCGTTGAAGTCAAACTGCCTCGGTCTTTATGAGCAAATGAGGCAGCCCGGTATGCGGATTGTCGAAATCCAATGGCTAGTTCGTACCGGGTGTTTTGGAATGCGCGTTCTGCGGGAAGTCGAAGGTCAACACGAGCGGTTCGGTTCCCGTGTTCGCGATTTCGACACCGCCGTTGTTAAGCGCCGCCTGGGTGATGAATCCGATCTCGGGATAGATTTCGCCGAGCTTCATATCCTGGTGATATTTCACCCCGAGTTTTCCGACCCGACCGCTTCCGCCATTCGTGTGGAACAGCGCGGGAGTCTCCGGACAGAAATTCGTCTTGGCACCGGGCGCCACGATGAGACGGAGAATGGAGCACTTCTGGTCACCGAGGAAATCACCGTAGACAATCCATTTGGCGTCCACTCCGTCGCCGTCGAACTCTTCGGCGGTGATGGCCGGGCGCGAATTCTTCAGCACGAAGTCCGGGTCCTGATTCGCTTTGAAGTCGAAGGTATCCACCAGGAATTCCCAGTTTTCGTGCTTATCCTTCGGATAGTCCGCTTCCCGGCAGGCGTAAAACGCGTCGGCCGCTCCGATACGTCCGTCCAGCGTAAGATCCTCGGCCAGGAAGTGTTCATCCATCGTGACGTGCAGTTCGTGTGTACAAAGATCCGTCGGCGAATGCAGCACGCCGTTCGGCATCACAAAGCCGTTGTCAATGTGCATCATCGTGTGCGGCGACAAATGCCGAACCCCGTTGTACTCGCCCTGCCCCCAACGCTTCATGCAGGCGAGGAATTGGTCCTTCGTCACGAAAGGGTAGAGTCCCATCGCCGTGGTGTGATAATGCGACGGGCTGACTCCGGGATTGTCGTATGAATTGATGTCGTACACTTCCCACTTGGCCCAGTGAAGGTGATGCGGAATCGGATTCAGATTATCGAACTTCTTCGACACAATCGGCCAGGTCGGGTTGCCGAACAGGGATTTCGAAAAGGCCGTCATCTTCTCACCGATGACCTTTTCCGGATTGGCGACGATCAAATCCTGCAGCGAGATGACCTGGCCATCCGGCGTGAGGACGTGCGCTTCGCCTTCGCGAAACGGCGCCTTGTTCGTACGGGTATCGATGACACCGGTCACGATGGGAACGGTGCAGCACATCCAGAGCTCATCAAGCCCGGTCCCCCCCATGTAGTCCGGATAATAGGATTGCGCATCCAGTCGAATTCGTTTTCCCGGCGTGCAAAAGGTCCGCCCGGCGTAGCGGTGCAGAAGTTGCAAAACCCCGTCGTTCTGGTTGAGGCAATCCTCCAGAACTGAATCCGGTCCGACGCCGGCTCCGTCGATCACATCTTGTTGGGGGTACTCGTGCAGTTTTTCCGGGAGAATTGACGTCGAAGCAGCCATGGCAATGGATTCTATGTGTGGTGGAGAGTTACGCTATTTTCAATCTGCTAAAACACAACGAGGCAGGCCTGAGGCCCGCAATCTCGAGCTGAAGTTGAATCCTGAACATCCAGAAAGAGAGTGGCAAGAGTGAATGGGGTTCGATTCCCACAGACTCGTCGAGTCAGACTGTGTTTCCACTGAAGCACCGGGCCGCGTGACCGAAATCGGACAACCAAACCCGCTGAGAAGGCCGCGGCCGAGTTGCAGGGGCGAGGTCAAGACGCACCAACAAAATCAGGTGGAAGCCGGGGTCTGACCTCTCGGGTCACATTTGCCTGAATTCGTTGACAGTGAACGCCCATGGCAAGGTCCTGAACTACGGTCCTGAAAACCGCTTTGGAGGGCGTGGTCAAACCAGATGAGAAGGGGACCTTCGTCCTGCGCCGGACCACGCGTATCACAAATCCACCTCGAATTCTCGTATTCTAGGACCGCCCCGGTTGTTCGACCTACGGGAGCTGATGGTCCTCTTTCTCGCCTCTATGTGACTTCGCGTGGGGCAGGTGAGGAACGATCTGCGGCGCTGCGTGCCGAAGCCAACCGGCGCGCGGGACTCCAGTCCCGCTTTGCGCTTACAACCACCCGCAAAGGAAGACTTTTGCAACCGGTCCTGCGTGGATTCGCGCATACGCCAAGCGGGCGTGGACACCCGCGCGCCGGCAGAGTCAAGCCCTCGGTCCGATTCTTCGGCTTCAGCGGCACAGCGACGATCGCCAACTCCAGATGGTCGGCCCAGAAAACTCCATTCGCACCGCCCTTGGCATCCTTCAAACCTCCTTTCAATCTCCCGCTCTGTCGTTGCCTGCGACTCACTCCACCTAGTCGTAATTTGTTGACAGACTCCACTACTGACAGACTCAACCAATAGACAAAGAAATCGCGGGAAGCGCGATCGCCCGAATCGTCCACCGGGTCCGAGTCCGCCCCGCCGGATTGGCTTTGAAATGAGCAGAAGCTCAGAAGGAAGAAAACCCAGACCCGACTCCTTTTGCCCACTTGACGCGCGCCCCAATGAGTGACCCCAAGTCCTGACCGTGAAATGGCCGCTTTGGGCCAGGGTGACAAATCGCAATCTTTGTTCCATTGATGACTCAGTTTTCCAGGGCATCCGCCCAGTCTAACTGTCACCTATGTTCCCGGTTCATTCCCCCAATGAGCGACCCCAAAAACGAGTGATGATTTACGAATGCCGGAGGCTGATTTGTGCAACCACGGAAGGGGCGGAATTGGCGGAATGAGTAAGGCAGAGAATGATTGGTAGTTGACTGCAGCTCGGTTGCTAGTGGACCCTTCAAGGCTGCGGGGGCTATGTATGCCAAGGCTTTTCACATATACAATTCCAGTTGACGACGGTGCCGCGCCGAATCCGTTTTTCGGCATGTGTTCGCTGGCAATCTGCAAGCCACGTATACGGCGGGTTGCCGGGGTTGGAGATTGGGTTGCCGGGCTGGGGTCCCGAAATGCTCCCTCGGGAGATTTGAGCGGGCACCTTGTGTACGCCATGCGGGTTGACGAAGTGCTGCCGATGGCAGACTACGACGAACAGGCGAAAAATCGATGGCCTCATCGAATTCCGAAGCCGCAGAGCAGGGCAATGGAGGAGCGGCTTGGTGATTGCATATACGATTTTTCACACGGAATGCCGCGGCAGCGTCCCGGTGTTCACGGCCCCGGAAACCTGGAGGCCGATCTGGGCGGAGAGAACGTCCTGATATCTAGACACTTCTACTATTTTGGGCGGAACGCGGTGAAGTTACCAGATGGTCTAAACGAGATCTGTCATCAAACGCAGGGGCACAGAAGCAACGCGAACATTCCGTACTATTCGATTTTCGAGAAGTGGATTCGGGAATCAGATTGGGAGCGCGGTCAGGTGTATGGGTGGCCAGACTGCGTCGTGAAATGGTCGGCAGGCGAAGGTTGCAAGGGAGGGTGCGAGACGCGAACCGCTGATTCAGGCCACGCGTGTTTCGTTGATTCTTGAGGGTGTCCTTTAGGCGAAGGTTGAGAAATGGCTATGGCAATCAGAATCGGATACTTGTTGGCGCTAGTGATCTTCCACGTGGAGGCTATTGGTCAGGGTACTCTGTATTTTATGACAAGATCGGAAACCGACCCGGGCAACGGACCTTGGGTGTATGACGTTGATGGGACAACGAAGCTTGGCTCCAACTTCAAGGGACAAATATATGCGGGACCAACCGCAGGGCAATTGACTCCAGCTGGGGGCAAGGTTGCTGGGCAGGATGTG
>JADHOF010000158.1 GCA_016779125.1 Verrucomicrobiia bacterium
AGCGAGGATCGCTGGCAGATTCACAATCTTGCGGACGCCCCGGAACACGCCCGGGCGCTCCGGTTGCACCGCGAGCGCCTGAACAAATGGAGCCGTGAAACGGGGGATCCCGGCCCCGAATCCCCCGAGGTCTACGCGCAGGAAATCGAGGACGAACTGCGCGGCGTCTCCAAGAAAACCGAACGCTTCAAAACCTTCAGCCAAAACGCCGAGACGTACAAACGCTGGCTGGCGGAGGGCAAATAATTCCGGGTGGCGGGGCTTATGCCAACGGGGAGCCACGGTAGTTCATCTGCCGACGCATCCGGCTGTTCTTAGCGAACTCGACGACGGCGTCATTGTGGCAGACGAATATCATCCGGTCATTTGCCTCGATCACCGTGTCCGGTTTCGGATGCAGGATGCGACTTCCGTCGGTTCGATAAATCGCAACCACCAAAAACTGCGCTTCCGATTGCGTTTCAACCTCCGCCAGATTCGATCGAATCAACGCCGAGCCGGGCGGAACCTGCATCTCGGCGATCTGTATTCCCAATTCGCCCAGCTGGGCTCCCAGCTCACCCAGCGCCGAGCTGTCCCTCAACAGCTCGTCCACACTCGGATGCAAAATCTGATGGGCGATACGCTCAGCTCCGATATGCGCTGGAAGGACAACACGCGAAGCGCCGGCCTGCTTCAGTTTGGCTTCCGTCGAAATAGCCTCCCCGCGAGCAATGATCTCCAAATCCGGGTTCAGGTTTCGCGCGCTCAGAGTGATGAAGACATTGGCTGCGTCATTGGGCAACACGGTTGCGAGCACGCGAGCCCGTTCGACCCCGGCACGCAGAAGGACGGACTCCTCGGTGGCATCCCCTTCGCAGACGAGAAAGCCTGCCTGGTCCGCTTCCTGAATCTTGGACGGAGAGGCCTCGGCGACCACAAAATCGCGTTTCGCCCTGGCTAGTTCATCCGCCAGCATCCGCCCGATCCGGCCCAGACCACAAATGATCACATGGTCCTTCAATCTGTCGATTTCCGCATTCATACGCCGTTTTCCCAATGCCCTCTGTATTTCGCCTTCCGTCAGAAACTGAATAAATCCACCCATCAAATAGACCAGAGAGGTGCAGCCGGCCAAAATCACGCCCATCGTGAAGATCCGCAATTCCGGACTCTCCGCGTTAACCTCCCCATATCCGACCCCAAAGATGGTGATCACCACCATGAAAACGGCGTCAACGAGCGACCATCCGGCAAACAGGTAGCCACAAATACCGATGACCGTCGTCACCAACATGATGACGGACCCGATTAGGAGGGCTTTGACCGAGTTCTTCATCGCAGGCGGCGTTCAATCGTGGCAAGGGTGCCTCTGCGAGCACGTAAGATGCAGCCACATTCACAACCCATCGGCCATCCATTTTCCACGAACCGGCATGAAAACAATGATTGGTCAGTCCAATGAATCTCGTTGCCTTCTCCCTGAGCCGCCCGATTCAAGGAAGTTTCGCCACGGGCGGAAGGTTCTTTACGAAGGGTGCCTCAACGCGACGCAATTCAGCCACGGTCTCCTTTCGCATTTTTTCAAGCAGCCGATTGTTCTCCGAGTCACGCGTTGCCAGGTTCACGAGTTCATCGGAATCGGCCCGCAGGTCATAGAGTTCCTCCACTTCTCCGGCCAGCAGGTTGCGGATGTACTTGTGGCGGCCATCTGTCAGCGACACCCACCACGGAATGCCATGCCGTTCGAACTGCGTGTAGCCCGTCGAGTTTTCCCTGGACGGCGGAAGTTCCGTGTCCGCCCCGTATTTTGAACCGGTGTAAAGGGTCAGCACCGGCCGGCGCTCGTGCGCGGCATCGGGCGCGACGAGATAGGGGCTCAGGTCCTTGCCGTGCATCTTCCAGGGCAGCTCGATCCCTGCTTGGCTGAAGAAGGTCGGTGCAAGATCGGTTCCGCTCACGGGCATCTGGCAGACCTTTCCGGACGGCAGACGGCTCGGCATGCTCACCACAAACGGGGACCGGATGTTCGCGTCATAGGGCGCGAGTTTGACCTGGAAACCGTGCTGCCCCCACGCGAAGCCTTGGTCGCTGGTGAACACGATCAACGTGTTCTCATACTGCGCCGTCTTCTTCAGCGCCTCGACAATCCTGCCGATCCCTTCGTCCAGAGAAATGACCGCCTGATTCACCTGCCGGACCCAGTCGGTCAGGGTCTTCTCTGACCCGTTCTTGATACCGCCCTTACCCTTCCCCCGCTTCACCACCGGCGCGCCTGAGTCGCCTCGCACCCACTGTTCCCAGTTCCGCGAATATTCGGGCTTGCCGGGACGCGGCGGATAGATGTCGGCAGGATCCTTCACTGTCGCGTTCGGGTAGGCTGTCAGATGGCGCTCGGCCGGTGTGAAGGGCCCGTGGACACCGCCGTAGCAAAGCCACAGAAACCACGGCTTGTCTTCGGCACGCCCGTCGCGAGCGTGAATGTAGTCCAGCGCCCAATCCGTGTAGTTGTCCGTCGAATAGCCCGTGACAAGTTTTCCGGAGCCGCCGTTCTTCTCGATGATCTGGTCGTAGTAATACTTGCCGGAATTCTCGGGATAACGCGGACGATTCCAGACGATCTGATGGTCCCAATCGCGTCCAAAGCCCGTGTCCGTCCCGGTGTGCCACTTGCCGATGTGCGCCGTCTGATAGCCGTTTTTCCGAAAGACCGACGGCCAGAAACGGCATTGTTCGGGATCGTATTCGCTGCCGGGATAGGTGCCCTCCATGCGCATCGTCTTCACCCCGGTCTGATGAAGCCCCGTGAGCACCGACGCGCGCGAAGGCATGCACCAGGTCCCGATCGTCGCGTGGGCAAAACGAACGCCATTCGCGGCCAACGCGTCCATGTTCGGCGTCCTGATCCAATCGTAGCTCCCGGGATAGCTGCCAACGGCGCGATAGGAATGATCGTCCGTGTAGATCAGCAAGATGTTTGGACGCTTCGCGGCATGAGCGACCAAGGATAGCAGAAGAAGTGACAGCACGGAGAATCGCATGCCCTCTTCTGCTGGAAACCCTTTCCCGACTCAAACCGAAAAGCGCCAGGCTGGTCGGTGATCGAGCCGCTGGATTGGGTGAACTTTCCCAAGCGAAGACTGAATCCAGCAGACCGACCTTTGATCAGCGATCCGTGCCGAACCTAATCAGGCAAGAAAGGCGCGGATGTAGGGTTCAAAGAGCACGGGTTCGAGCAGGAACGAGTCGTGACCCTTTTCGGAATGGACGGTGATGCGGGTGCAGTCCACGCCGGCCAGTTTGAGTTGTTCGGCCAGTTGCGCCTGCTCTTCCGGATAAAAACAGACGTCGGAATCGATGGAGAAAATGTGAAAGCGTTGTCCGCAGCATCGGGCAAAGGCGTCCAAAACGGACTCGCAACCGGATTCCTTCGCCAGATCGAACTGCTGCCAGGCGTTGATAATCCGCAGATATGTGTTCGCATCGAAGCGTCCCGTAAATTTCTGGGCCTGATGAAGCATGTAGGACTCCAAGGTGCTCGACAGCTGATACCAGGAAAGGTTGTCCGCGCTGGTAAGGCATTCGGACCGGGCGCGCTCCTCCATGGCCGAGAGGGAGACATAGGTCTTGTGCCCGATCATGCGGGCGACCGCGAGGCCACGATCAGGCGGCTTGTCCGGATCGTAATCGCCGGCACGAAAACCGGGGTCGGTCTCGATGGCGAACACCTGTTCAAAATTGTGAAGGCGCTGCAAGGGCGTGACCTCGTACCCGGTCGCAATCGGCACGACATGGGTCACACGCTCCGGAAAACGCGTCGCAAGATTAAGCGCCATGATACCGCCGAGTGAGGCTCCGACTGCGGCATGGAGTTTCGCGATTCCCAGCGCGTCCAGAAGGCGGAGTTGGGAATCCACGATGTCGGACACCTTGATCGCGGGAAACGAGCCGCCGTATGCCCTGCCCGTGATCGGATCGATCGAGGCGGGACCGGTGGAGCCGTAACAACCGCCCAGGTAGTTGGCGCAGACAACGTAATGAATGTCGGTGTCGAGAGCCTTGCCCGGACCGACAAAGTCATTCCACCACCCAGTCTGGCATTCCTCCGTCCAGCGATCCCCGATACCGTCCACGCCCGAATTGAATCCGGCGGCGTGCTGGCTCCCGCTCAAGGCATGAAACACAAGCACCGCGTTCGAGGCGTCGCCATTCAGCCGGCCGTAGGTTTCATAGGCCAACGCGGCATGCGGCAGGCTCTCCCCGCTCGCGAGAACCAGCGGTTCTTCAGGAGTGGCGACAACCTGAAAACGGGTTTCGACGCGGTCTGGAATCATGGGAAACAAAAAGCCGACCCGGCCGGGTGGATTCCCGGCCGGGTCGATCGGAAGCAATCGGGTCAGGCGGTCGCCGCCTTCAGGGCTTGCGCGAGATCGGCGATGATGTCGTCCGCGTCCTCAATCCCGACGCTCAACCGGACCATTTCCGGCGAGATGCCGGCGTCGCGCTGCTGATCTTCGTTCAATTGCGAATGCGTGGTCGTGGCGGGATGAATGGCGAGGCTCTTCGCGTCACCGACATTCGCCAGATGCGAGAACAGTTTCAGCGAATCGATGAATTTGCTGCCGGCACTCTTGTCGCCCTTGATGCCGAACACGACCATGGAACCGCCCTTGCCCTTCAGATACTTCCGGTTGAGTTCATACATCGGATCGTCTTCCAGCCCGGGGAACCGAACCCATTCAACGTCGGCGTGATCCTTGAGGTAACGGGCGACCTTGTCCGCGTTGGCGCAATGCTTCTCCATGCGCAGCGGCAGGGTCTCGATGCCTTGCAGGAACATCCACGAATGATCCGGCGAAATGCAGGCGCCGAGATTTCGCAGCGGCACGGTGCGCATGCGCAGAATGTACGCCAGTGGCGCGAGCGCCTCCGGAAGATCATGGCCCCAGCGCAGACCGTGATAGGAGGAATCCGGTTCATCAAAGAGCGGGTGTTTGCCGGCGTTCCATTTGAAACGCCCGCTGTCGACCACGATTCCGCCCAAGCCCGTGCCATGCCCGCCAAACCATTTGGTGAGGGAATGCACCACGATATCCGCACCGTGGACAAGCGGCTGCGTCAGATACGGCGTGGAAAAAGTGGCATCGACCACCAACGGCAGGCCCGCCGCGTGCGAGACCTTTGCCACCGCTTCAAGATCCACCACCTCCAACGCAGGATTGGAGACCGTCTCGCAGAAAACGGCGCGCGTCTTCTCGTCGATCGCATTGGCGAAGTTCTGCGGGTCGTTGGAATCCACGAACTTAACCGTGATGCCGAACTTCGGCAGGATGTCGTTGAACTGCGTGTAGGTGCCGCCGTAGAGATTCCGCGCGCTGACGATGTTGTCTCCCGCCTGTGCGAGATTGATGATGCTGTAGAAGACGCCGCTCGTGCCCGAGGCGAGACCGAGCCCGCCCATTTCCGGAGCCCCTTCCAGCAGGGACACGCGCTTTTCCAAGACGTCCGTGGTCGGATTCATCAGACGGGAATAGATATTCCCGAGTTCCCTCAGCGCGAAGAGATTCGCCGCGTGCTCGGTGTTGTTGAATTGAAACGCCGTCGTCCGATAGATCGGTACGGCACGGGCGGTGGTGGTCGGGTCCGGTTGGGATCCCCCGTGAAGACAAATGGTGTCAAACTTCATAGCGTGTAGGTCGAACGATCCGACCGTCGGAAGGAGGGTGCCAGATCCCGCAGCCGGCAGACAAGCACGGGACGCCACATAAACAGGCCGTAGTCGAAGGAAGCCGTCGGTTGTTTCGCGTTCGGCCTCGATGATTTGTGGAGTGCTTTTCTCGACGGTCTTGAGCTGTTCAACCGTGTTCGGGAAGTGTTTCTCGCGAAGAATATTCTACGCCGAGGGCGTTCGAATAAACGAGAGGGCCAGGCCCGGCAATTAGTCGCGCCGAAGAACCTTTCCCCACGGTTCCGCGCCGTGCGGGGCGAGCGACTTCGCGGAAGCCCAGGCCGAGTCATCGAAGTCGAGCGCGGTCCATTCGGGTGAATCTCGTCCGGCGGTCTTCCATTCACGATCGGACGCGATCACATGCCGCTGGCCGGTGGTCAAGGTGATGACAAGCAGGGCGATCAAGCCGGGTCGCTTCTCCGCGCGGGTTTGGACGGAGAGAACATTCCGACCGAGTCGGAGCAGGCTGGTCACATCGACATCGCGACTTGAGAAATCAAGGGGGGCACCGTTCAGATGAACCCGGTTGGTCGCGCCGCCCACGACGCGGAGTTCCGCCGATCGGACACGATTGGAGACGTGAAACGTGCGGCGGGCGAACAGCTCGGAGGCGCTCTGCCCATCACCGGTGTGCCAGATCCAGAACGGCTCGGAACCCGCGCAGACGGGCAGATCCGTCAAAACCAATCCGAGGACGACGAGGATGGAGCCGGGCAGTTTCAAATCAATCCGAGCATCGAAAGCCGCGAGGCTCGGCGCAAGGTGTTTTCGTTTTCCGATATTGACCGGAGGCAAACCTTTATTGCGCCGATCAGATTGAATCGCCGGCCCGCGCGCGGCGCGCCAGACGGTCCCCGATCCGGTGCAGTTGTTGAAATCCCAGGTTGAACAGCGCCACGCCCCCCAGCGCGATCAGGAGTCCCGACCAGGAAAGCCGGGGCCATTCCCGCCAGCAGGTCCACACGAATTGCAGCACGCAGAGAACGGACACAAACAGAAGCGTCGGCTTGCGTCCGACGAGACTCACAACCCACGCACCCAGCGGCGCACCCACGGCGACCACCGGCGCTGCGGCCAGCCAGTTCTCGAAAACGCCGCTCTGCACGGTGCCGGTGACGACTTTCGCGGAGATGCCAACGATTGAGGTGAATGCCATCACCACGACGGACGACGGGATCGCGACTTTCAGATCGGCGCGACAGACAAGCACCAGCACCGCGTAGAGCACCATGTCGATCCCCACACCGGTGACGGACGCGAAGGTCGCAGAGCTGAGCAGACCCAGCAGAAATCCGACACGATGATCGAATCCATGGTTCGTCGGCGTGATGCCATGCTGCCCCGCGATCTCGTTGATGCGAATCAGGTGCAACACACCGAAGCTGGCCCAGATCACCGCGAAGGTCACCTTGATGAACAATCCGCTCACCGCCGGCGCGATGTAGAGGATCCCGATCGGCGTTCCAATCAATGCCCCAAGCAGGGATGCCCTCAGCATCGGCCATTCCAACGGCTGCCTTCTGCACAGAATGAAAATCGTGGCGCTCGTCATTCCAACCGATTGGATGGCGAAGCTGAAATCCCGGCCCAAGGTCGCGGGCAGGCCGAAGAGCAAAACAAGAATCGGAAACCCGACGGTCCCCCCGCCCATGGGGGTCGATCCGGCAACGTAGGAACCGGCGGCCATCGCCACCGCGATGCCCCAATGTTCCCTCAACGTCGCCCAATGATCGCCGACCAGCACAATGCCCAGCCAAACCACGTAAAACGCGATCAGCCAGGCGTAGAACCACATGATTCGCGGGCGTGACACGGCGGAAAAGTCCTTCTTACCGAGAGCCGAATTCAAACCTTTTCCGCAAGCACCGCAAATCACCTGCGGTGCAAGGCAGATCGTCTCAGAACAAGAGGCCCGCGACGACGACAGCCGCGATGACAAAACCTGCCAGCAACCAGGCGATCCCGGTCTCGCGTCGAATGGCGAGCGTTCCCCACAACGCCAATCCCGACAACGACACAAGAATCAACGAGACCGCAGCGACATCAATCACCCGGCGCCCCAATCGCCCCGTGTGTTCGCCCGCATGCACTGCGGAAAGAATCGCCGCCAGCCCCTTCGTTTCGAGCCGGATGTGGGTCTTGCCCGAAGCCGGATCAATCCCGACCTCGGCACGACGCCCTGCGGCGGCAAAGCTCACGCGAATCCGATCGGCTTCGATCTCATAGGTCTGCACCAACCCGCCGATCCCGTATGTCTTTCGCAGAAACTCCACAAGCGCGAGACGGTCTCCTCCAACACAGAGCCCGACCGGCATCCGCGCGTCGAACTGCTCGATCCGAACCTCGCCGAACCCGAACGATTCGGGGTGATTCATCATGAACCCGGTGACGCCGAAGAACAAAACCAGGATCAGCGAATAAAGGCTGATGTAGATGTGCGAAAGCCGAATCCACTTTTTGGCTCTCTCGTTCATTCGTCACCTCCCCGGGTTGAAGTATAGACCGCCTGAACATTCCGCAATTCCGGACGATCTTCCGCGCGGGCCGTGTCGGGCTCAGCACCGCAATTGAGTTTCATCATCACATGCGTGTGCCGCTCACGCCGATCGGGCGGGCCCTTTTCGCGATTCACGTCCAGATGGATCGTGTAGCCCCCCTGCGGCACGGCCTGCCCCGAGTCATCCAGACCGTCCCACAGGAGCTTGTACTCCCCCGGTGGCCGGGTGGCGCGAGAGACTCCCAACATCTTCCCC
Source organism: Verrucomicrobiia bacterium (assembly GCA_016779125.1). Lineage (GTDB taxonomy): Bacteria > Verrucomicrobiota > Verrucomicrobiia > Limisphaerales > JAYPXF01. Next base: position 8,461 of record JADHOF010000158.1, read on the forward strand.
GTGTCCGTCCCCTCGCCCGCAAAAAGCCACGCATCCCTCCAAAATTCATCAAGGTCCTGGACATAGCGCAGATCAGCCGGCTTCGCCCAAAGGGCAAGGATGCGAACCCGACGACCGGATTCGTTCTCCACCCATGCTCCGACGTAGTGCCGATGAAATGGCGCGACGTTTTCGGAGCGGACGAGTTCAAATTGAATCGAGACTGATCGACCGACGGGCCACGCCCCTTTCGTAGCCGGCTTCGGCGACGCTTCCAGCGTGGCGAAGGCCGCGCTGCGATACTGGCGACCGCTCGCGTCAATGATCAGGCAGGCCGCGTCGGACATCGCCTCAATCATCGTGAGTCCGTCCTCGGGGGCCATTACACACAGGGCGGTCGCCAAGGCGTCGGCGCGTTGGGCGGTCGATGCGACGACGGTCGCCGAGCGAACGTGGTCCACCGGCCGGGCGGTTCGGGGATCCAGGATATGATTCACGCTCGCCCCGGCGATCCGGAGCGAGCGCGCATAGTCGCCGCTCGTCGCGACCGCGAGATTGCGCACCTCGATCTCCGCAATGGGAGCCGCATTGTCCGCCGGACGTTCCGGATTCGCGATCCCGATTCTCCACGGCCGGTTCTCCGCATAGTCCGCCTGTCCCCAAACCTTGATCTCGCCGCCGATATTGAGGCGCAGTCCCCGAATCTTCGGAAACGCTTCAACCGCCTCCCTGACCGCCTTGTCGATAACGTATCCCTTGCCGATCCCGTCGAAATCAAATGATCCGGGAGCGAGACGCCTCACCCATCGCCCATTGCGCCTCGATGAAATCTCGAAGCCGGCGCGACTCGAGGCCGCAGCCGCAGCCAAATCCGGTTTGGCGGGTTGCACTCCGGTCTTTGCCGCCTGCCGCCAAAGCTTCACGGCGTTCCCCGCGAAGGCATTGAAAGCCCCACCGGACTGTCTCCCCACATGGCGACACTCCTCGAGCAAGAGCCACAGACTGTAGGAAACTTCGATCTGCTCGGAGGCGGCGAAAGGGCGGGCGTTGATCAGACTGATCTCGCTGTCCGTCCGGTAGGTGCTGATCAGTATTTCCCGCTTCTCGATTTCTTCCAAGATGCGGGCCTCCACTCCTTTCGCCTGCTCAGGGTCGTCACCGATGACCAACAGATCGAGGGAGGTTCCAAGGATGTTCTCCCGCGCGAACTCAAAGCGATGCGCCTCGTCAACGACGTCCGGCGGCGGCGGTGGACTTGAAACCATGGTCTCTGTCTCGGGCGCCGAAGAAGCCAAGGCCGGCAGGCGATCTTGCTCACCGACGAGAAAGAGAAACAGAAGCGTCAGCACGGATACGAGCACCACCGCCATCCAACGATCGCCAATACCTTGAATTGAACCCGGTTTACGCATCCGCCCAATGAATGGAGTGCGCGCGAGTGTAGGGATTCCGATCGGGGGAACAAGCGAATGCAAAATCGGACTTCCGAGGAATTCGTGGGACGCGGACGGATCTGCCCGCTAGG
>JADHOF010000159.1 GCA_016779125.1 Verrucomicrobiia bacterium
CTGGCCGAACGCTTGAAGAGTCACGGTGTCGAACGGTCCGCGATTCTCGCGACGCTGACGGACCTGCGCGGCAGCCAACGCGTCACGGATGCCGAACCGGAATCCAAATTCCAGGTGTTGGAAAAATACGGCCGCGATCTCACCAAGCTCGCCAGCGACGGCAAGATTGATCCCGTCATCGGACGCGACGAGGAGATTCGACGCGTCATGCAGGTGCTCACCCGGCGCACGAAAAACAATCCCGTCCTCATCGGCGAACCCGGCGTCGGCAAGACCGCCATCGCCGAGGGCCTGGCCCGCCGCATCGTGAACGGCGACGTGCCCGAGTCCCTCAAGAACAAGAAGATCGTCTCGATGGATCTCGGTGCCATGATCGCCGGCGCGAAATATCGCGGTGAATTCGAGGACCGTTTCAAGGCCTTCCTCAAGGAGGTCACCTCCGCCGAGGGCAAGATCATCCTCTTCATCGACGAGCTGCACACCATCGTCGGGGCCGGCAATGCCGAGGGCGCGGTCGACGCCGGCAACCTGCTCAAACCCCAGCTCGCCCGGGGCGAACTCCGCTGCGTCGGCGCCACGACGCTCGACGAGTACCGCAAGCATATCGAGAAAGACCCCGCCCTCGAACGCCGATTCCAACCCGTAAAGGTGAATGAGCCGAGCGTTGAATCCACCATCGCAATCCTGCGCGGCATCAAGGAACGCTACGAAGCCCACCATGGCGTGCGGATTCAGGACGCCGCGATTGTCGCCGCCGCCACGCTTTCCAACCGCTACATCACCGATCGCTTCCTGCCCGACAAGGCCGTCGATCTGATGGACGAGTCGGCATCGCGCCTCCGCATGGAGATGGATTCCATGCCGACGCAGGTGGACCAGTTGGAACGGCAGATCATGCAGCTCGAAATCGAGCAGACCGCCCTGCGGAAGGAGAAGGACGCCGCTTCCCGCGAACGCCTGCTCAAGCTCGAAAAGGACCTCGCCGAACTGAAGGAAAGCGCCGCCATCCTCAAGGCCCAGTGGCAGAACGAAAAAGCCGCGTTGAACGCGATCGGCATCGTCACGGAACAACTTGAGCAGACCCGCGAGGAGGCCGAGAACGCCAAGCGGCGCGGCGATCTCAGCACCGCCGCCGAACTCCAGTACGGCCGCATTCCCGAACTCGAAGCCAAACTCCTCGCCGCCTCCAAGGCGCTCGACGAAGAGCCTGCGGAAGGTCGCCTGCTCTCGCAGGAGGTCACCGACGAGGACATCGCCAAGGTCGTCTCCAGTTGGACCGGCATCCCCGTCACCAAGATGCTGGAGGGTGAACGGGCCAAACTCGTCGCGATGGAGGATCGCCTCCATCAACGCGTCATCGGACAACACGAGGCGGTCATCGCGGTATCCAATGCCGTGCGCCGCGCCCGAAGCGGCCTACAGGATCCCGACCGGCCGATCGGCTCCTTCATCTTCCTCGGCCCGACCGGCGTCGGCAAAACCGAGCTGGCCCGCTCCTTGGCGGAATTCCTCTTCGACGACGAGGGCGCGGTCGTGCGCATCGACATGAGCGAATACATGGAGAAGCACAGTGTCGCCCGACTCGTCGGAGCCCCCCCGGGCTACGTCGGATACGAGGAAGGCGGCCAGCTCAGCGAAGCCGTCCGTCGCCGCCCCTACGCCGTCGTGCTCTTTGACGAAATCGAAAAGGCGCACCCCGACGTCTTCAACATCCTGCTGCAGGTCCTCGACGACGGCCGCCTCACGGACGGGCAGGGCCGCACCGTCGATTTCCGAAACACGATCGTGGTCATGACCAGCAACATCGGTTCCCCGATCATCCACGACTTCTGCGCCAAAGGGCTTGCGGACAAGAACGCCCGAGCCGAACTCGCGACCTTGGTGAAAACCGAGCTGCACCGGAACTTCCGGCCCGAATTTCTGAACCGCATCGACGACACGATCCTGTTCGAGAGCCTTACAGAAAAAGATCTGGTCTCGATCATCGACATCCAGCTCAAGCGCATCCGCAAACGCCTGGTCGCGCAGGGCTTGGAACTGGTTCTCGAGGAGCCGGCGAAACTCGCGCTCGCGAAGGAGGGCTACGACCCCCAGTTCGGTGCCCGCCCTCTCAAGCGCACGCTCCAGGAAAAACTCCTCGATCCCCTGGCCACCAAACTCCTCGCAGGCGAATTCAGCCCGGGGGACAAGGTCTTCGTCCGACTGGTGAACGACGAGATGAGCATCGGCAACGCCTGATTCATGGATTGCGGTTGGCAATTCCGATGTCGCCCCTATTCTCCCGCCCATGTTTTCACACGCGGTGATTTTTTGGACGAAAGACGGGGTTGAGAACGCCACCGAGGACCTGATCGCGGGCATTGAGCAATATCTCAAACCGATACCGGGAATCGTGAACTTTCACGTCGGACGCATGGCACCGAGCCACCGCGACGTCGTCGAGCAGACCTACCAGGTCGGGCTTCACATCCTTTTTCCCGACGCCGAAACACAGAGCGCCTACCAAACCCATCCGCTACATCTCGAATTCGTCGAAAAAGTCTTCAAGCGCGTCTGCGAACGCGTGACCGTCTACGACTTTCAGTCCGCCGGGAAATAAAGAATCGCCCCGACGGACGCGGATTTCCTAGAGTCCCCGACTTATGTTCGAGTCCATTTCGGGCAAACTACAAAGCGTTTTTCGCGACCTTCGAGGTCTCGGCAAGATATCGGAGAGCAATGTCTCGGACTCCCTGCGCGAGGTGCGCATGGCGTTGCTGGACGCCGACGTGAACTTCAAGGTCGCCAAGGCCTTCATCGCCAGGGTGAAGGAAAAGGCCCTGGGCGAGCGCGTCATTCAAAGCATCCAGCCGGGACAGCAGATCATCAAGATCATCCACGACGAGCTGGTCGATCTGCTCGGCTCGACGAACTCGGCGCTCCGCCTCGACGGCCAACCATCCAACATCATGATGGTCGGCCTGCATGGCGCGGGCAAAACCACGTCCAGCGGCAAACTCGCCAACCTGCTCAAGAAGCGCGGCAAGAAACCCCTCCTCGTGGCCGCCGACGTCTATCGTCCGGCGGCGATGGACCAGTTGGAGTCCATCGCCAAACAACTGGAGGTCCCGTGCGTCGTAATGCGCGGCGAGACGGACGTACTCAAGATCGCGAAGAAGGCGAAGGAGGAGGCGACTCTCGGCGGGCACGACGTGGTGATCTACGACACCGCCGGCCGGCTGCAAATCGACGAGCCGTTGGTGCAGGAGCTGGTGCGCCTGCGCGATCTGGTCAAGCCGCTGGAAATCCTCCTCGTGCTCGACGCGGCGACAGGGCAGGAGGCCGTCAACGTCGCGACCCATTTCGACGAGGCACTCAGCCTCACCGGCGCGGTGCTGACCAAGCTGGACGGCGACGCCCGGGGCGGTGCCGCGCTCAGCCTCAAGGAGGTCACGGGCAAGCCGATCAAGTTCGCCGGCGTCGGCGAAAAGCTAGACGAGTTCGATGAGTTTCACCCTGAGCGGATGGCATCCCGCATCCTCGGCATGGGCGACGTCGTCAGCCTGGTGGAACGCGCCGCAGAGGCCGTCGACGAAGAGGACGCCAAGCGCATGGAGGAACGCATGCGCAAGGGTCAGTTCACCCTGGAGGACTTCCTCGAACAGCTCCGTCAGATGAAGAAGCTCGGCTCGCTTGAATCCATCATCGGAATGCTTCCGGGCGGTGGAGACATGCTGGCCAACGCCGACCTCAGCAAGGGCGAAAAGGAATTCAAGCGCATGGAGGGAATCATCTGCGCCATGACGCCGCTCGAACGTCGCAAGGTGAACATCCTGAACGCCTCCCGCCGCCGCCGTATCGCCAAGGGCAGCGGCGTCACCGTCACCGAGGTGAACACGCTTCTCCAAAAATTCGCCCAGATGCAGAAGATGATGAAGAAGATGAGCAAGTTCTCGAAGATGATGGGCAAGATGGGCGGCAAACCGCCCGGCATGATGCGCTGACCCGCACGACCGGTCGCAACGCTCACGGAGATTCGATCCGCGATGGATGACTCGTCCGAAAACGAACAGGCGGAAACGTTCGCCGCCACGCCGACAGACGAGACCGTGCGTCCAACTTCCGGTCTCACCTTCCAATCCGACACCTCCAAGGTTCGCGCCGAGCACTACCGGATAACCCATCAGATCGGAGCGGGCGGGATGGGCAGCGTGCTGGACGCCGAAGATCAGCGACTCGGACGCTCCGTCGCCATGAAGGTGCTGCGGGAGGGTTCCAAAGCCGGTCAACACGCGAGGATGCGCTTCGAGCGCGAGGCGCGTGTTCTCGCACGGGTCGAGCATCCGAACATCGTTCCACTGCACGAGGCCGGCCGCACTGTCGATGGGAGCCCCTACTACACGATGAAGCTCGTCCGGGGACGCACGCTTCAGGCGATTCTCAACGCGATCCGACGGGGCGACGATCCTCACAAGCTGGCGGAACTCCTCGGCATTTTTCGCAAAATCTGCGACGCGGTCGCCTTCGCGCACAGCCGGGGCATCGTGCACAGGGACCTGAAGCCGGAAAACATCATGGTCGGCGAGTTCGGCGAGGTGCTTGTGATGGACTGGGGTCTGGCCAAGATTCTGGGTGAATCCGAGGACGAGTCCGCCCCCATCTCTGAACTCCCGCCGGCCGACGCCGATCCCGCTGAATCCGGCGGGCTCACAATGGAAGGGCAGGTCCTCGGCACGCCACAATACATGTCCCCGGAACAATCCTCGGGCCGTCTGGCGGACATTGGCGTCCGCTCCGACATCTATTCGCTCGGCGGAATTCTTCAGGCCATCGTGACACTGCGGCCACCCGTTTCGGGCGGTTCCCTCAAGGAGATTCGCGCGCGGATCGAGTCCGGCGATCGGGATCCCATCGCCCCCGGAAAAACCCCGGATCAGCCGCATTGCCCCGACGGCCAGGCACCCGAATCGATCGTCGCGGTGATTCGGCGGGCCATGTCGCTGAAGCCTGACGATCGCTACCCGTCTGCGGACGAACTGGCCTCGGAGATCGATTCCCATCAAAGCGGCTTTGCCACACGGGCGGAGAACGCGTCCGTCATGCGGAAGCTCCAACTCTACCTCAACCGCCACAAATACATCTTTCTCACCGGCATCATCGGGCTGTCAGCGGCGACATGGACCTTCGCGCTGAGCCTTCGCCATCTGCGTCAGGAACAGGCCAAGCTGGGCACACAGATCCGGCAGCTACACAAGTCCGGTCGCGAGTATCAGGCGCAGGTGGAGAGGCTGGCCCAAGCCGTGAACGATTTCGGATCTCTTCGCTGGCAGGCTGCCATGGACCACAAGAACCGGTTCTCGCCCGCCCCCTTGCCGAAAGGCTGGCGGGATGTGACAGGGGACATCATCGCGTCAAAGGACGAGGCGGACGTCGAACCCTGGATCATTGGCGGCCATCTGATCGGGAGCCCGACCGCGGGCCCGTCCGCGTTGCCACTGCCCGTTCTTCCGCTCAAACGAGGCTACCGACTGCGTCTCACCATTCGAAAAACCTTCAACGGCGGGGCGTTGGGGGTGCTGATTCCCGTCGGCACGAACTCATACGTGCCCTTCATGATTGAAGGCGGCACGAAAGATCGCCGCTTCGTCGGGATCGAGCTGAAACCGCCCGATCCCGGCGTCAAAGCCTACATCTCCCACCCGCGCCTCGACCGCCAACAACCGCACGTGCTCGATCTGGTGGTGGAACCGGTTTCAGACGACCGGCTCCACGTCACCGCGAGCCTCGACGACCAATCTTTGGTGGATTGGACCGGTTCGCCCGCGAGCGCGCCGCCGCGCACATGGAATTGGGACCCGAAGGACAAGACCCGGCTTTATCTCGGCTCCAACGGCGGCAACTGGCTGGTCACCCGCATCGGTTTCTCAACCCTGCGGTAGCCGTCCAAATTTCGGGGCGGGAGGAGCGATTTACTCCTCGGACACGAACTTCACGCGACGATGCTTCTCGGCGCGTTTGCGTTCATGCTCGTCGAGGATCTTCTTGCGCAGGCGCAGGCTGGTCGGCGTCGCCTCGACGTATTCGTCGTCCGAGATGAACTCGATCGCCTTGTCCAGCGTGAGTTTGATCGGCGCGTTCAGCATGATGCCTTTGCCGTCACCGGAGGACCGCATGTTCGTGAGATGTTTGGCCTTGGTCGGATTGACCGGAAGGTCTTGGGCGCGGGAGTTCTCGCCGATGATCTGGCCCCGGTAGACCTTGTCACCGGGCACAACCATCAACTTGCCGCGCTCCTGAATCGTATCGAGCGAATACGCGGTGACATCACCATCCTCCATGCTGATGAGCGAACCGGTCTTGCGCGCGGCGATCTCGCCGCGATCCGTGCCGTATTCGTGAAACAAGTGACTCATCACGCCGGTGCCCTTGGTGATGTTCACCAGATCGGACTCGAAGCCGATCAGGCCGCGCATCGGGGCGATCGCCTCGATGGTCACCTGGTCGCCGTGATGATCCATGCTGATGATCTCCGCCCGGCGATTCGCCAGGTTTTCCATGATTCCACCCATGCAGTCCTGCGGCAGTTCCACGAAGAGCTTTTCGATCGGCTCCAGAAGCTCGCCTTCGGGTCCTTTTTTCCAAAGCACTTCCGGCCGGCTGACAAGCACCTCGTAGCCTTCGCGACGCATCTGCTCGACCAGGATGCCGATCTGCATCTCACCGCGTCCGGCCACGGCGAAGATCTTGGGATCCTCGGTCTGGGCGATCTTCAATGACACGTTCGTACGAATCTCGCGCTCGAGACGCTGCCAGATGTGACGCGCCGTCACCTTGTCGCCGTCGCGGCCGGCGAAGGGTCCGTCGTTGACCGCGAATTCCATCTGGATCGTGGGCGGGTCGATGGGCTTGCCGGGCAGCGCCGACCGTTCGACGGAGTCGCACAGCGTGTCCCCGATGAACACCTCCTCGAATCCGGCGACGCCGACGACGTCTCCCGCGTGGGCTTCCTCGATCTTGATGCGGTTCAAGCCCTCGAAGTGGAAGATCGCGGAGACCTTCCCTTTCACCACGCCTCCGCCGAGCCGGTGACAGATGGCCTGCTCCCCAACACGGACGATCCCCGAGTCGATTTTGCCAAAGGCGATCCGGCCCAGATAGTTGTCGTAATCGAGATTCGCGACCGGCAACTGGAATCCCAAGCCGGCGTGGGCCCGGGGCGGGGGAATGAATTTTGTGATCAGCTCGAAGAGCGGCTCCATCGTGCCGCTCACGTGGGACAGGTCGAGCTTGGCATAACCCTCCTTCGCCGAGGCGTAGCAGTACGGAAAATCCAGCTGCTCGTCCGTCGCGTGCAATTGGAGAAAGAGTTCGAAGACTTGGTCCAGCACTTTGGCGGGGTTGGCGTTTTCGCGGTCGATCTTGTTGATCACCACGATCGGCTTCGCGCCGGATTCCAACGCCTTGCGCAACACGAAGCGCGTCTGCGCCTGCGGTCCGCCCGCCGCGTCCACCACCAGCAGAACGCCGTCGATCATGGACATGATCCGCTCAACCTCGCCGCCGAAGTCCGCGTGGCCCGGCGTGTCGATGATGTTGACGTGGTAGTCGTGATACTTGAACGCGGCGTTCTTGGCCTTGATCGTGATACCCCGTTCCCGTTCGAGGTCCATCGAGTCCATGATGCGTTCCTCCGACGCCTTCGCCTCGTTGGCGCGGAAGGTGCCGGACTGTTTCAAAAGGCAATCGACGAGGGTCGTCTTGCCGTGATCGACGTGCGCGATGATCGCGATGTTTCGGATATGTTGCATGCTGTGGCTGAATTTTCAGGCCCTTCGGCCCGAAAGAGCGCGCGAGTGTGCCGAATGAAAGCCGAAGCGCAAGCGCGGACAGTGAAAAGACGCTCCAATCGGAGCGATTCCGTCAAAAACAACGACCCGGGGTGGTAAAAGCCTTTCCAGCCCTCCCTACTTGATGCCGGCAAGACGCTCGCTCCAGACCCGGTAGAGCGCGACGGTCGCCTCGACGTCGCGGACGCAATACTCGGCAATCTCGCGAAAGCGGCCCTCGGCCATGAGATCGTTCACATCCATTCCGGTGACGCCGTGGCTCTTCGGCGACTCAATACCGAAGACCCGGCAGTAGAAGTCGAGGTTGAAGCGCCGCGCGGCACCGTCCCGCCCGCCGACGCTGTAGAAGGTGAGTTGATCGGCAAGATCGCAGTGTGGTTCCACGGAAAATCGGTAACCCAACCAGTTCTTCCGCGAGATCGGCACATTCAACGCCGCCGATCGCAGATAGAGAAACGGCACATCGAAGCCCCGACCGTTGAAGGTGACGACCTTTTCGAAATGCTTCGCCGCGTCCCAGAACGCGGTGAGCAGCTCCACCTCGTCGGCGCAGGGAACGAACTCAATGCCGCTCTTCTCGCCCGAATATTCTTCGAAGTCGTCCGCGAGAAAGATCACCTTACCCTTGTCGGTGTCCGCGTTGATCATGCAGACGCAGACGCATTGCGCGGTGAAGGGCCACAGGTTGAACATGCGCTTCGTCTCGGCGCGCTTTTCCTCGCGCTCTTCCGGGTCCTGGACCGCGTCGGCCTTGCGGTAAAGATACTCGATCTGCGACTCGTCAAACGCGGACTCGTCGATGGCGGACGTTTCGATGTCGAAGACCAGCGTGGCCATGGCGGAGGAAATCAGGAAGGGGTCGTGGAAGAAAAAGCAGGGGATCAAAACGCGAACAGGATGGCCGACGCAGCTTTGCACTGACATCCGGCCATCCTGTCGGATCGGGAAGAAGTTACTTCTTCTTCGCAGCTTTTTTCTTAGCAGCTTTCTTCTTAGGCGCCGCCTTCTTTACCGCAGCCTTTTTAGGAGCGGCTTTTTTAGGAGCGGCAGCTTTCTTTTTAGGAGCAGCTTTCTTCACCGCAGCCTTTTTAGGAGCAGCTTTCTTCACCGCAGCCTTTTTAGGAGCGGCCTTTTTCACCGCAGCCTTCGTCGGCGCGGCCTTCTTCTTCGCAGCTTTTTTCTTTGCAGCCATTAACTTGATTCACCCACTTTCCGTTTAGGTTCTTAGTTAGGAGACTGCGCAAACAGCAGTCGCGGATTATCTATCAGCCGTGTCTCATGATGACCAGTGCTTTATTCAAAAAAATGCACTTTGTTGACCGCTGAAAATCTCTTCAAACAACGACACCGTTCTCGCTAGCCTCGACCCGATGCCCGCACGCAAAAAGAAGGAAGCAACGTTGACGCCGATGATGGCGCAGTATCGTTCGATCAAGAGCGATCTTCCAAAGGATGCCCTGTTGCTTTTCCGTCTCGGCGACTTCTACGAAATGTTTTTCGAAGACGCGCAACAGGGCTCGGGCATCCTCAACGTCGCGCTCACAAAACGCGGCGTCGTGCCGATGTGCGGCATCCCGTGTCATGCCGCAAACGGCTACATCGCGCGCATCCTCAAGGCGGGGCGAAAGGTCGCCATCTGCGACCAGGTTGAGGAGGCCCAGCCGGGCAAGCTGGTGAAGCGCGAGGTCACGCAGATCCTCAGTCCGGGCACCCATTTCGATGACCGCATCCTCACCGCCGAGCGCAACAACTACCTCGCCGCCGTCACCGAATCGAAGGGCGACTTCGGCCTCGCCGTCGTGGATCTGACCACGGGTGATTTCAAGACCACCGAGGTCGACAGCGCCGCGCAGCTGGTCGCGGAATTGGAACGGCTTCGACCGGCCGAGATCATTCATCCCGCCGAAGATTCGCAGTTCGTCCGACTGCTCGGCGCGGCGTTTCCGATTGTCAACGCGCACGAGGATTGGGTGTTCGCACCCGAGACCGCAGTCTACACCGTGCGCGATCACTTCAAGGTCGCGACCTTGGATGGTTTCGGCCTCAAGGGCAGAAACGCCGCCGTGGGCGCGGCCGGCGCGGCCATCCACTATCTCACCCAACATCTGCGCCGCGATGTGAAGCACCTCACCCGCCT
>JADHOF010000160.1 GCA_016779125.1 Verrucomicrobiia bacterium
GAAGAAAGTCCCCGCGAATGTGGACGTAGGTGTCCCTCGGCTTCGAAAGCTCGCGCATCACCATCGCCTTTACCGGGGAACCGTATCCAAGCCGACGCCGCGCCGTTTCCACCGCCGCCTTGGCGGATTTCAATTCCGAATCCGCAAGGGCGAACTCGGCCGCGATTTCCTTCTTCTGACCTTCGGTCCGCTTCGCGGGCTCCGTCTTGATCGCCAACAAAAGTTTTTCGGACCGCAACGGAGCCGGTTCCGACGCACTCGCGTCAATCGCGAATCGGCCGATGTTGTAGTGGGAATTTTTCTCGTGGTGCAACACGACGCGCAGCGGGCCGCCTTCGGCCGACACCGGTTCCGCGAACGTGAAGCTGGCCTCGTGCGGCGCGTTCATCTTCACGCCGTTTGGAGTCCCCTTGCCCACGTTGATCGCCCAGCCGGTTTCCGGGTCGCCGTCGATCACGTTCACGATCGGAAATCCGGGTTGGGCGTGATCCGCCTCCGCGCGGGTGATTGCGATCGTCCGGTCGCCCTGAAGAACCTCCAACTCCGTCAGGACAAAGTTTCCGTTCCCCGCGAGACCCGGCCCCTGCTTCGGCAGGGACTCATGCGGAATCACCCGGAGTCGAATCGCGGCGACCGGGTCGATCCGGCCCCATTGAAGGTCCACGAAATAATTCTCGCGGGCGGCGTCTCCGATCGCTCCCAACACGGAAGAATCCTCCAGCACCGTGAGATTGGAACCGTGCTCCGCCCGGACGGCCGCCGGCTTCATCACTTCCCAATCGGCGGGCGAATCGATCGTCAGCCCCGCAAGCCATGACTTTTCCCAAACCGCCTGACGACGCGTCCTGCTGCGTTCCAGTTCCGCCAGCGCGCGCTCGGCTTCCTTCAACTCCGCCAGCCGTTTCGGATCCGCCTTCGCGCCCAGCAATTCGCCCGCGTGAACGTTTACCGTCGGGCCCTGATTGTTGACGTCTTCCGTGTGGTTGAAGAAGTCGAACAGTTCGAAATATTCCCTCTGCGTGATCGGATCGAACTTGTGCGTGTGACACTGGGCGCAGCCAACCGTCAACCCGAGCCACACCGCGCCCGTCGTGTTCACGCGATCCACGACCTCCTCGTTGCGAAACTGCTCGTTGTCCGTGCCGCCTTCCTGATTGATGAGCGTGTTCCGATGAAAACCGGTGGCGACAAGCTGCGACAACGCGGGCGTGGGAAGCAGATCGCCCGCGAGCTGCTCGATGGTGAACTGATCGAAGGGCATGTCGTCCCGGATCGCGCGGATCACCCAGTCGCGGTAAGGCCACATGATGCGGTCCCCGTCGATCGTGTAGCCGTGCGAATCCGCGTATCGGGCCTGGTCCAGCCAGTGCCGCCCCCAACGTTCCCCGTGCGCGTCCGTGGGCAGAAGTTTCCCCGCGAGCCCTTCGAGCGCCGCGTCGGTGCTTGCTTCGAACGCGCGTTCAAATTCCACGACGGCTTCCGGTGACGGCAGCAGACCTGTCAGATCCAGATAAAGCCGACGAATCAGCGTTCCCGCAGAAGCCTCCGTCGAGGGGGCAATCTTTTCGCGCTCAAGCCGGGCGAGAATAAAATGATCAATTCCATTGCGAACCCAGTCCGTGCCCTTCACATCGGGAAGCGGCGGGTCGGAAATTGGAAGGAAAGCCCAATGCTCCGAATACTCCGCCCCCTGCCCGATCCAGGTCCGCAAGGTCTCCCTCTGCGCTTCGGTCAATCGCTTCTTCGTTTCGGGCGGCGGCATGCGCACAGCGTCGTCCGTTGAAAAGATCCGGCGCACCAATCCGCTCTTCGCGGGCTCCCCCGGGACAATCGCGATCTCGCCATGCTCGTTCGCGCGCCTGGCCGTCTCTTCAAGATCCAGCCGCAGCCCCGCCTTGCGTTCCCGCTCGTCGGGACCGTGGCATTGCACGCAGTAGGCCCCGAGGATCGGGCGAACATCCCGGTTGAAATCAACGCGCGGCGCGGCAACCGACGACCCGGCGAAAGCCATCGGGAGGAGCCAGCCAAAGATCTGGACGACGGCGCGGATCGCTTCTGGCTTGCGTGGCATTCCGCAATTCATACGGCATTCACCCCGAAATACTCATCAAAAAACCCACGCGCTCATTTGCGGCCAATTGCGCTCGACCTCGGTCAAGCTGGGCGATACCAATCCGCCTTCACCTATGAAAAAGATACTCATCGCAGTCACCCTGCTCGCCCTCGCAATCCCGTCGTTCGCGGCCGCCAAGAAGAAGAACAAAGCCAAGACCGGCCCCGCCTGGACGAGCCTTTTCGACGGCAAGGAAATCAAGGGCTTCACCCCCGTCGGCGGCACCGCCACCTACCGGGTCGAGGACGGAACCATCGTCGGCAAGACGGCCGAGGGTTCCAAGAACACCTTCCTCGCCACCGACAAGGAATATGGCGACTTTGAACTCCAGTTGGAGGTGAAGTGTGACGTGGAACTCAACTCGGGCATCCAGATCCGCAGCCACGTCTACACCGAGGACACCCCGCAGGCTTCAAATCCGAAACGCATCCGCGAAAAAGGCGAGATCTACGGTTACCAATGCGAGATCACCAACCAGGAGAAGGGCGTGTCCGGCAATTTCTGGGACGAGGGACGCTGGACCAAGTGGCACACGGAGCTTTCCGCCAAAGGGAAAAAGGCCTTCGTGGACGGCGCATGGAACGCCTATCGCATCGTCGCCAAAGGTGATCACATCCAGTCCTGGGTCAACGGTGTCAAGTGCGCCGACTTCCACGACAGCATGGACGCGTCCGGCTTCATCGGGCTCCAGGTCCACAGCATCAAGAAGGGCTCCGGACCTTACGAAGTCCGCTGGCGCAACCTCCGCATCCGCGAACTCAAGTAGTCACCGCGTCCGAAAACTTCTCCGTCGAAAGGCCGTCCATTCCGGACGGCCTTTTTCTTTCCGATCAACGACGCGGCCAGAAGCGGACCCACAGCCGTTGCGGCGAATCGATCACGATGTCCCGGAGAAGCCGGTTCATGGGAATCGCGGCGGGCTCGTGAAGTGACGCGCACTGAACCAGATTCAACAGCAACAACGCCTCCACCGCCGTGAAATAGATCGCGTAGTGCCCCACGCCCCAATGAGTCTGCGCCCATTGCGTCCGACGAAGCACATCGATCAACACGCCCCAGAACACCGGGGCAAGCCCCAAGGTCACATTGGTCACAACCGAATAGATCGCGAAGAAATGACTCCTGCCCATCTGCGGGATGGCTCCCATGACCTGCCGCATCACCGCCATCCCGACAAGCGCCGCCGCCAGCCCCATCACGAAATGCAGCGGCACGAGCACCCCCATCCCGGGATCCAGTCGCTCCAGAGCCAGCAGCGACCAGCAGCAGCCGATTCCCAGCCACAGGAACAAGGCGAGTGCCAGCGCCGGCTTGCTTCCGAATCGATCCAATCGTCGGCTCATCAGGACAAGACTCGACAGCCCTCCGAGGAAGGTCACGGACGTGACCGCGAGAATCGCGTTTTCCGTCATGTCCGTCTGCGTTTTCAACCACGCGACGGTGAATGTCCCGAGGCCGCCCGAAGTCACGGCCCACCCGACTCCGAAGCGCAACATCTGACGAAACGGCGGATGCCGCACAATGGCGCGCCACGGCACCGGCTGCCCGGAGCGGACCATCTCCTCTGGAGCCTCAACCTCGGGAATTCGCTTGAGAAAAATCAGACTGCAACCACCGGTCACCGCCGCGAAGCCGATCATGATCGCAAAATGAAACGGCCCCGGATCCGCCCCGAGCCATAGCGCGGCACCAAGCACGATCGCGAAGTTGCCGAGATTCGTCCAGGCGGCGTCCCCGGCGAGATAGCGGCCTCGATGCGACTCCGGCACGATGGCGGTGATCCACGGCAGCCAGGCACAACTGGAGATCCCGCGCGAAAAGTTGTAGCCGAAGAGTCCCAGCAGCAGCAGGCCCAGCTGCGACGTTCGCCCGAGCCAGACGCCCAGCAGCGGCACCAGCGCGATCCCCAGCACGATGAGCGTGCGAATCCCCCAACCGGAATACACGAATCGCTTGTAGCCAAAACGCGGCACGTGCCTCGCGGCCGGAATCTGCAGGATCACGAGCAAGGGCATCATGCCCGCGATGATCCCCAATATCGTGGCCGTGGCGTCGAGCGACTTCGCGTAAAGAATCATCGGACTGCCGACGACGATCGGAAAGGACAGCGCGTTGAACAGCGCAAAGCCATACGCGTTGTGAAGCCCGGGCGGAACGGGCTCACAACTCTCGACCGCTTTGATTTCGTCACCGTCCACGGCGAAGGAAATTGAGGTGTGACATCATCGACAACAAGGGGGCAGCCCGAATTTCTTTCCCGCTCAGCGCGCCAGTTCGACCGCCAGAGCGTCCACGGCCGCACGCGCACTCGCGCCGCTTTGAAGATGATTGTTCATCAGGATCGAAAAGGCGTAACGCCGTCCGGCCGAATCGTCCACGTATCCCGACAGCGCCTGCACGTTGTTCAGGCTGCCGGTCTTCGCCCGAAGTTTTCGAAACGCAGGCGTTCCCTTGAAACGATCCGCGAGTGTTCCGTCGACACCCGCGAGCGGCAATAGCCGGCGGAACGCGTCCGCCCTCGCGTGAGCGTCCATCGTCACCAACAAGCGCACCACGGCGTCGGGAGTCACCAGTGATCGCCGCGACAAACCCGACCCTTCCTCCAAGCGCACGTGACCGGGATCGATGCCCGACGCCCGCAGAAAATCGTCCAACTCGGCAAGACCGGCCGCGTCCGTCGCCATGTTCGCGCGCGGGTGCCGACTGCCGGCCTGCAAAAGCAGGAGCTGCGCATACAGGTTCTGGGACTCCTTCATCATCACCTCGGTCAGTCGGCCGATCGGGGGCGAGGACACGGAGGCGATGTGTCGCAGTCCGGCGTTGTCGCGCGGCTCCATCAGACGCTCGTGCCAATTCACCGCGCGCACCCGCCCGTCAATCCGAATTCCAAGTTCCTCCAACTCGACCCGCAACAGTTCGCCAAACCACGCCGCCGGCCTTCGGATTGTCAGCTCGCGAACCAGGCCGCGATCGTCTGCCGGCATCACCCCGGTCACCGTCAGCCGATCCCCGTGCAGCGGCCGGTAAAACTCAAGGCTTCGACCGACGCCCGAGCGCCCTGTGATCGCCCGGTTGACAATCTCAAGTGGAAGCCCTCCCGGCCGCGTCTTGACGATCACCGCACCTCCGGGCGTCCCCGGGGCAACCGTCAGCCGCGCGACGTTGTCGAGCGCGCTCAACGCGGAGACTTCCGCCGCGTAACTTTCTTCCAGCTCGTCCCAGGTCCATCCGGGCCCCAGCGGCGGCGCGTTGAAATAGCTCTCGTCCGCGACGAGATCGCCCGAAACCCTCCGCAGCCCGGCCCGGTGCAAAGCCTTCGCAAACTCCCTGAAAGGAGCCCGCACGTCCCCGCGATGAAACCCCGGCGAGAAGGATGGGTCACCCCGCCCGTAAACGATCAAGTCCCCCGCCAGCCGACCCGACGCGTCCGTGTCTGCGGTGCCGTAGGCGGATGTCTGGACGCGGCTGTCCAGATCGATCCGATCCAGCACCAGCGCCGCGGTGAAAAGCTTCGCGTTGGAGGCCGGTTGAAACAAACGATCCGCCCGGTTTTCAAACACGGCGCGCCCGCCCGGCAGGGCCGCGACCTTGACTCCGACCAAAGTGGACAGGAACCGCGGTTCCGAAAGAATGCGTTCAAGACGCTCAGGCAGACTCGCCGCCGCCAATTGCGCCAGGGGGAGGAGAAGGACGGTGGCGGTCAGGCAATAAGTTCGCAATTTCATCGGCTTGAACAGGCGCGGTTGTCTTAGCCCGGTGCGATGTGCGTTAAAAGGATTTTGCCTTGTTGCCCGCGACTCATTATCGAAGGGCCATGAATTCAATGGACTACCCCGCACGACATCACGTCAAGGCGGCGACGGGCTGGTTGGAGCTCAACTGCCCGGGCGAAGCATTGAAGGAATTGGACGCGATGCCGGCCCGCGAACGGGCGCATCCTGACGCCCTGGACGTGGAATGGAAGGTTCTGGCGGGGATGGGCGAGTGGCAGCGTGCCCTCACAGTGGCGGAGCGCCTGGTCGACCTTTTGCCCGACGACGTCGCCGGCTGGATTCATCGCAGCTACTGCCTGCACGAATTGAAGAAGACGCGGGAAGCCATGGAGCTGCTGGACCCCGCCTATCCGCGTTTTCCCAATGATTTCATCGTCCCCTACAACCTCGCCTGCTACGCCTGCCAGCTGGGCGATCTCGTCAGCGCGAAGTCCTGGCTGGAACGCGCCCTGAAACGTGGCAAGCGCAAGGTGGTGAAACGCATGGCGCTGGACGACAGCGATCTCGCCGCCCTCCACGGCGAGATCGAGAGGATGTAGCCCCCATGCGTCCCTACGCGATGCCCCCGCTCCTATCAAGGGAGCTCTGGTTTCCCGATCCGGCCACGGCCGTCACGGACGGCGATCTGGCCGGACTTGTGGCGTTCGGCGGCGATCTCTCCGTGGAGCGCCTGTTGCTCGGCTATCGCAGCGGCATTTTTCCATGGTCCGTGGATCCGGTCACCTGGTGGTCCCCCAACCCGCGAGGCATTATTCCGATCGGTCATGACGCCTGGCCGCGAAGCCTGCGCAAACTCATCCGGAAGGAGCCCTTCCGTGTCACCTTCGACACCGCGTTTCAACAGGTGATCGAAGGTTGCGCCGACGCGCCCCGCCCCGGCGCCTGGATCAGCGACGAGTTTGTTGAAACTTACACGCGCCTCCACGAGGCGGGACACGCCCACAGTGTCGAATGTTGGCAGGGCGAGGAACTCGCGGGCGGCGTTTACGGTGTGGCGATCGGCGGCCTGTTCGCGGGCGAATCCATGTTTCATCGCAGACCGAACGCCTCGAAGGTCGCGCTGTTTCACCTGCTCGGGCACCTGCGGGAACGTGGCTTCACGCTCTTCGACACGCAGATGGTGACGGAGACGACCCGGCGACTCGGCGCGATCGAGATTCCTCGCAAGAAATATCTGGCCCTGCTTGCGGAGGCTGTCGCGGCGGATTGCCGCTTCGCCTAATCGGCGTTCAGCTCCGCCTGGTAGCGATCTGAGATCTCCGTCAGTTTTTCGACGACGGCGGGATTGTCCCCGGCCAGATTACGCGTCTCGGAAACGTCCTTCGCGAGATTGGCCAGGAAGGTCTTCTTGTCGGCGGCGCGCAAGGTCTCGGCAGGCTCCGGCTTCACGTTTTCGCGGGCGTTGCCGTAGAGTTTCCAGTCGCCCTGACGCACCACCCACTGCGCATTCTTTCCCTTGCCGAGCTGCCAGTAATATTCTTCGTGCGGAGTCTTGGCCTTGCCGTCGCGAATGACATCCACAATCGAGCGCCCGTCGAGCTTGTGCTTGTCGGGAATCGACGCGCCGGTCAGCTCGGCCAAGGTCGGCCACCAATCCGTCCCGACAACGAATTGATCCCGAACCTCACCCCGAGGCAGCCCCGCCGGCCACGACACCACGGATGGCACGCGCAGACCGCCCTCGAACAGATTGCCCTTGTGTCCGCGATAAGGCCCCGCGCTGCCACCGCCGCCGAAGGTGCGCTCCTCGACCGAATGCCCGTGATCGGATTGAAAAATCACGATGGTGTTTTCGCGAAGTTGCAACGCCTCAAGGTGACTCAGCACCATTCCGATCAACTCGTCCGTGGTGGAGACGAAGGTCGCGTATTTGTCCCGCGGATGCGGCAGACCGGCGTAGTGCTGCCGCCATTTGCTTGTGCCCTGCAAGGGGTAGTGCGGCCAGTTGATCGCCCAATAGATGAAGAAGGGCTTCGTCTTGTTTTTGGAGATGAAGCTCTTGCATTCGTCCACCATCAGGTCTCCGAAATACTCCCCGTCGTGAAAAACCTCCTCGCCCTGCCGCCACAGATCATGCCGGTTCGGCCCGACCCAGTAAAAGAAGTGCGAATAGTTGTCGATGCAGCCTCCCATGTGCCCGAAGGAGTAATCGAAGCCCTGCCCGTTCGGCATCGTCTCGGGCGTGTAGCCGAGGTGCCATTTGCCGATGTGCCCCGTGGTGTAACCGTTGCTCTTCATCAATTCGGCCAGGGTCAGCTCCCCGGTCGGCATGCCTTCCTTGCCTTTCTCCGACGAGACATTGCCGGCGACACCCGCGCGCGGCGGAATGCGTCCGGTCATCAGGCCGGCCCGGGAGGAGGAGCAGATCGCGGACGGCGCGTACATCTGTGTGAACCGCACGCCGGTCTCGGCGAGGCGGTCGATGTTCGGCGTGACCAGGTCTTTGGCACCGTAGCAATTGGCGTCCACGCTGCCCTGATCGTCCGTGTAAATGATGATGACGTTCGGCTTGCCGGCGGCGGAAGCGGTCACGGCAAGGCCCAACATCAGGGTGGCGACCAACAGTCGCTTGATGGAAAACATGCCGGGAACATAGGAACCGCGATCCGGCAGCCGCAACCTCAAATGCCCGCGCCGGCGAGCAGCAATCCCGCGAGGAGAAGAATCCCTGCCACCACCCGGCGGAACAGCACCTCGGACACCCGCAGGTGCGCGCGATGCCCCAGCCAGGTCGCCAGCAGAAACGCCGGCAACAGCCAGACGGCAACCCGGAAGGTTTCCACCGAGTAGAGTCCGTTGAACGAATGTGCCGTCAGGGTCCAGATCGAGCCGATGCCGAACAACCCGATCAGCGATGCCCGCAGCACCTCCTTCCGCATGGACTGGCAGCTCAGGTACAACACCACCAAGGGACCGCTCATCCCGAACGCGCCCCCAAAAACGCCGCCGACCAGTCCGAACACCACTCCCCAACGCCGCCCGATCTGGAACCCCGCCGGACGGTCCGCGATCCATGCCAGATACCCGCTGAACAGCAGGACCACGACAATCAGGGCGGTTTTGAGAAACTCGGGCGCCACGCTCGCCAGCAGGAAGGAACCGCTCACGTTGCCCACCAGCATCCCCGCCGCGACCCGTCCCACCTGCGCCCAGTCCACCTCCCGCCACACCTTCGGCAGAAGCAACCCGCTGATTCCGAGTTCAAACAACAACTGCAACGGCACCACGAAGGGCAGCGGATACATCAGCGCCAGCAGGGGAATCGCGACCAGTCCCGCGCCGAAACCCGTCAGCGCCCGGATGAAGAAGGCTACGAAAACGATCAGGCTGGCCCACCCCAGGCGCTCGTCAGACATACGCCTCCGCCCAGTCCACATCCACGGGTGCTCCGGCCACAAAACCCGTGAACCACACCTCGGGTTCCGCAACGAAATCCCACCCCCGACCACGCCATTCAAAACTCAGCCGTCGCGCGTGCAGTGCCTGGCAGGGCAGCAGCAAGCTTGCCCGCTGTTCGCCGGTCAGCTCCCGCCGGGTGAAATGAATGAACAGGCGTTCATCCGGACCGTAAATCTTGTCCCCCACGATCGGGTGTCCGAGGGCCGCAAGATGCACGCGGATCTGATGCGTCCGCCCCGTGCGCGGCATCAGATCCAGCAGCGCGAACCGTCCTTCCGGCCGCTCGAAGCGACGCGCCACCGAGTAATCCGTCCGCGCCCGTTTCCCATCCGCCCGCACGCCTCGTCGAATCGCCACCTCACTCGCCTCCGCCAGCCCCACCGGACCTTCCATGCTGCCGTCGTCGGCCTCCGGCCACCCCGCAACGATGGCTGCGTATTCCTTGGTGATTTGCCCGCCTTCCAAGACCCGACGCAATTCGCGCGCAGCAACGTCCCCTTTCGCCAACAGCACAAGTCCGCCCGTTTCGCGATCGAGCCGGTTCAGCAGATGCACCTTGTGGTCGGCGCCATAGGCGAGCCGCAGCCGCCCCACCAGACTGGAGCGCTCGTCACCCTTCGTCGGATGGCACACCAGTCCCGCCGGCTTGTTCAACACCAGCAGTGCCTCGTCTTCA
>JADHOF010000161.1 GCA_016779125.1 Verrucomicrobiia bacterium
AAGCGGATGCTGCAGGAGGCGGTCGACGCGCTGTTCGACAATGGACGTCACGGACGCGCTGTCACCGGTGCCGGCAATCGAGCGCTCAAATCCCTTTCCGACATGTTGAAGGGCAAGAGCGGGCGCTTCCGTCAAAACCTGCTCGGAAAGCGTGTGGATTATTCCGGTCGGTCCGTGATCGTCATCGGCCCCGAACTCAAGCTTCACCAGTGTGGACTGCCGAAGAAGATGGCTCTCGTTCTGTTCGAGCCGTTCATCATCCGAAAACTGAAGGAGCGCGGATATGTTCACACCGTTCGTTCCGCCAAGAAGATGATCGAACGCCAGTCCTCCGAGGTCTGGGATATTCTCGAAGAAGTTACCAAGGGGCATCCGGTGATGTTGAACCGCGCTCCGACCTTGCACCGTCTGTCCATTCAGGCGTTCGAGCCGGTTCTTATCGAAGGCGAGGCGATCCGGGTTCATCCCTTGGTCTGCACCGCCTACAACGCCGACTTTGACGGCGACCAGATGGCCGTCCATGTGCCGCTTTCGGTCGAAGCCCAGATGGAGGCCCGCCTGTTGATGCTGGCCCCGAACAACATCTTCAACCCGTCCAGCGGCAAACCGATCATGACTCCTTCGCAGGACATCACGCTCGGCTGCTATTACCTGACGGCAGAACCGCGTTTCCCGAAGAAGGACAGCGATTACCTGCCGCTCTTCGGCTCGAAGGACGAAGTCATTTTCGCCCACGACGACGGATCGCTCTCCACCCATGATCGCGTGCGATTGTGGAATCCCGACCTCGGCAACACCACGGTCTTCGGAGATTCGGAGTCCAAAGTGATCGAAACCACTGTCGGCCGCGTGATTTTTTCCGAAATCTGGCCGACGGCTCTCGGATTTTCGAACCGCCCGATCAACAAGGGCGCGTTGGGAGACATCATTTGGAACTGCTACGGGACTTGCGGGCATGATGCCACGGTCAAGGCCTTGGATGAACTGAAGGCGCTAGGGTTCAAGGAAGCCGCGAAATCCGGGTGTTCGATCGGTATTGATGACATGATCATCCCGATTGAGAAACGCAAGGAGATCGAGGCGGCGTCCAAGCAGATTGCACAGGTTGAAAAGCAGCACCGGAGCGGTGCGATCACCTCCGGCGAGCGATACAACAAGATCATCGACATCTGGACTCACTGCACAGACCAGATCGCGAACGTGATGTTGACGACGCTGAAGGCGAACCAGGGCAAGAAGGAGTTCAATCCTGTCTTCCTCATGGTTGATTCCGGCGCTCGTGGTAACAAGGCGCAGGTCCGTCAGTTGGCCGGATTGCGTGGTCTGATGGCGAAACCGTCGGGCGACATTATTGAGAAGCCGATTCTGTCCAACTTCCGCGAGGGATTGACGGTTCTTGAATACTTCATCTCGACGCACGGTGCCCGAAAGGGTCTTGCTGACACGGCCTTGAAGACCGCCGACTCGGGATACATGACCCGTAAGCTGGTCGATGTGTCTCAGGATGTGATCGTTCGAAAATACGATTGCGGCACCACTCAGGGAATCTGGGTTGGTGAAATTCGTGAGGGCGAGGAGGTTGTCATGACGATCGGCAAGCGCGTCGTCGGCCGGTTCTCGGCGGAGGATATCCTCAACCCCGAGACCGACGAGGTCGTCGTTCCCGGCAACACGCTGATTGACGAGGCCGCGGCCAAGGCAATCGACGTCGCCGATCTCGATCGTGTGAAAATCCGCTCAGTGCTGACCTGCGAGACGATTCACGGAACGTGCGTGCACTGCTACGGCCGTCACCTCGGCACGGGGGATCTCGTGAAACTCGGCGAGGCGGTGGGTATCATCGCGGCCCAGTCGATCGGTGAACCTGGAACACAGCTCACGATGCGTACTTTCCACATCGGTGGTATCGCCTCCGGCGGATTCAAGCAGCCTGAGATCAAGGCTCGCGAAAGCGGCTCGATCAAATTCCACGACCTGCGCGTGGTTGAACTTGAGGACGGGAACAACATCGTTCTCAACAAGCACGGAAGCATCTCGTTCCACGATGGAGAGGGCCGGGAGATCGAGACCCACAGCATCGTCATCGGTTCGGTTATCTCGACGCCTGACGGCGGCGAGGTGAAGAAGGGTGAGACGATCGTCCGCTGGGATCCCTACAATGTGCCGATTCTTTCAGAAAAGGCCGGGCGCATCCGCTTTGTCGATATCATCGACGGGGTGACGATGAAGCAGGAGATCAATGAAGCGACCGGTCAGGAAGACCTCGTGGTGATCGACCACAAGGAAGACCTCCATCCGCAGATTATCGTTGATGACAGCAAGGGTGAAATGTTGGCGCACTACGCGATTCCGTCTGGAGCGCATATCGTTGTGGATGAGGGTGACAAGATCGTTGCCGGAACGCTGCTCGCCAAGACCCCGCGTCAAACCTCGAAGACCAAGGACATCACCGGTGGTCTGCCGCGTGTTGCTGAGCTTTTCGAAGCCCGTCGTCCGAAGGACGCAGCCGAGATCGCCAAGATCGACGGCCTGGTTGATTTCGGATCGACCGTACGGGGCAAGCGCTGCCTGATCGTTCGCGATCCGGAGACGGAAGACGAGGAAGAGCATCTGATTCCGATCGGCAAGCATATCATCGTGTTCAAGGGCGACTTTGTCCGCAAGGGGCAGCAGTTGACCGAAGGGCCTGTCGTTCCTCACGAAATTCTTGAGGTCTGTGGTACTCAGGAATTGCAGGAGCATCTCGTGAACGAAATTCAGGAGGTCTACCGTCTCCAAGGCGTGACGATCAACGACAAGCACATCGAGATCATCATCCGCCAGATGCTCCGCAAGGTGCGCATCACGGAGCCGGGTGATACCAGCTTCCTCTGGGGTGAACAGGTCGAGAAGGTTCACTTCGAGGAGGAGAACAAGCAGATCGAGGCCAAGGGCGGCATGCCCGCCGAGGCCGTTCCGGTGCTGCTGGGAATCACCAAGGCATCTCTCGAAACCGAGAGCTTCCTGTCCGCCGCGTCGTTCCAGGACACCACGCGGGTCCTCACGGAAGCCGCGACCATGGGCAAGACGGACTACCTGCGGGGCTTCAAGGAGAATGTGATCATGGGTCATATCATCCCGGCCGGCAGCGGGTTCAACCTGCACCGTGAAGTTGAACTGAAGCCCCTGGGCGAAGAGATTGAGGCCGAGGAGACGAATCCCCTGTTGGTGGAGGAGTCACCGCTTCCTTCCCCGCTCGTCGGCTGATGAACTGAGGCATTTGCATACGCCAACCCAAGGCCGCACGATGCGGTCTTGGGTTGTGTTTTTTCG
Organism: Verrucomicrobiia bacterium; assembly: GCA_016779125.1. GTDB lineage: Bacteria > Verrucomicrobiota > Verrucomicrobiia > Limisphaerales > JAYPXF01. Next base: position 3,313 of record JADHOF010000161.1, read on the forward strand.
AGCGCTTCGGTTGCCCGCAAGGGCATTGAGGCATTCAAACCGGGGTCGAGGGACCACGAATCAAACAACACTATCGCACCGAAAATTCCGGTGCTTATCAAACAGAAGACAACGAAAGATGACAGACCTAAGCAGCTACCGGAACATCGGGATCTTCGCCCACGTTGACGCGGGAAAGACGACCACGACCGAACGCATTCTCAAACTCACCGGCAAGATTCACAAGATCGGTGAAGTGCATGACGGCGCGGCAACGACCGACTTCATGGAGCAGGAGCAGGAGCGCGGCATCACGATTCAGTCCGCCGCCACCACGTGCTTCTGGAAGGGACATCGCTTCAACATCATCGACACTCCGGGACACGTCGATTTCACGATCGAAGTCTATCGTTCGCTGAAGGTGTTGGACGGCGGTATCGGTGTCTTCTGTGGTTCAGGTGGTGTGGAACCGCAGTCCGAGACCAACTGGCGCTACGCCAACGATTCCGGTGTCGCACGGGTTATCTACGTGAACAAGCTCGACCGCGTCGGTGCCGACTTCTACAGCGTGGTTGATCAGGTTCGCACCGTGCTGGCCGCCAAGCCCTTGGTGATGGTGTTGCCGCTTGGCAACTATGAAAACTTCACCGGCGTCATCGATCTGCTCACCCGCAAGGCCTACGAGTGGGACGATTCCGGTCTGCCGGAAAATTTCGAGATCAAGGATGTCCCCGAGGACATGAAGGAGAAGGTCGAGAAGTACCGTCACGATCTGATCGAGACCGCCGTGGAGCAGGACGACGCGGCGATGGAGATGTATCTGGACGGCAAGGAGCCCGATCTGGAAACGATCAAGAAGTGCATTCGACGTGGCACGATCAAGTTGGATTTCTTTCCGACCTACTGCGGTTCCTCCTTCAAGAACAAGGGCGTTCAGCTTGTGCTGGACGCGGTGGTGGATTACCTGCCGTGCCCGACCGAGGTTGAGCCGCAGCCGATCGTCGATCTCGAAGGAAACGAGACCGGCGAATTCGCCAAAGTTTCCTCCGACGAGCCGTTCCGTGCACTGGCGTTCAAGATCATGGACGATCGTTACGGTGCGCTGACCTTTACGCGTGTTTACTCTGGCAAGCTGGGCAAGGGGGATTCGATCTTGAACACCTTCACCGGCAAAGAAGAGCGCGTGGGTCGCATCGTGGAGATGCACGCGAATTCCCGCGAAGAACGTGATGGTTGCCAGGCTGGCGACATCGTCGCCTTGGTCGGGCTCAAGAATGTGCAGACGGGTCACACGCTCTGCGACCCGGATCATCCCGGCACCTTGGAGCCGATGGTCTTCCCGGATCCCGTCATTTCCGTGGCGGTGACCCCCAAGGACAAAGGTTCCATTGAAAAGCTCGGTGTCGCCCTCAGCAAGATGGTCAAGGAAGACCCTTCGTTCCGTGTCGAAACGGACGAGGAGAGCGGTGAAACAATCCTCAAGGGCATGGGCGAGCTGCACCTCGACATCAAGGTCGATATTCTGAAGCGCACTCACAAGGTCGAGGTGGCCGTGGGTAAACCGCAGGTGGCGTATCGCGAAACCATCACGCAGGAGGTGCAGGACAGCTACACGCACAAGAAGCAGTCCGGTGGTTCCGGTCAGTACGGCAAGATCGACTACACGATCACGCCTCTGGAGCCCGGCTCGGGTTTCGAGTTCGAGTCCGTGGTGACGGGCGGCAACGTGCCGCGCGAATTCTGGCCGGCCATCGAAAAGGGATTCAAACAATCCATCGATCGCGGTGTGTTGGCGGAATACCCCTGCCTGGACTTCAAGGTCACCCTTCGGGACGGTGGTTTCCACGCGGTCGACTCCTCGGCCATCGCGTTTGAAATCGCTGCCAAGGCGGCCTATCGCCAGTCGATTCCGAAGGCGAAGCCGATCATCCTTGAGCCTGTCATGAAGCTCGACGTCTTCACCCCTGAAGACAATGTCGGCGACGTGATCGGCGATCTGAGTCGGCGACGTGGCATGATCAAGTCGCAGGACAGAACACCCACCGGCATCCGCATCAAGGCGGAAGCTCCGTTGAGTGACATGTTCGGCTACATTGGCGACCTGCGTACGATCACTTCCGGGCGCGGTCAGTTCTCCATGGAATTCGACCACTACTCGGCCTGTCCGAATAGCGTGGCCGAAGAGGTCATCGCCGCCGCCAAGAAGCGCAAGGAAGAGCGCAGCAAGTAATATCAATTGCTTTCACAAGCCCTCCCGTCCCCGGGAGGGCTTTTTTTGTGGCGGTGTCTGGAGCGGGGGAGGCAGGCTCTGGATGTGAACCGATTGAAGGACAAGGTGATCGTGGTGATCGGCGGCACCGGCGGAATCGGGTTGTCCGCCGCCCGGGCTTTTGTGCGGGAAGGAGCCCGTGTTGTCTTGGTTGGCAGGGATCACGAGCGCGTCAAGAAGGCGCTGTGTGAACTGGGCGATCAAGCCTGCGGAATCGATGGGGATGCTGCGGATCCCGCCACATCCACGAGGGCCATCGCGCTGGCTGTGGAGGAATTCGGCGGAGTAGACGGGCTGTATCATGTGGCTGGGGGCAGTGGACGGCGCTTGGGCGACGGTCTACTGCATGAGGCGACCGATGAGGGATGGCGCGCGACGATGAGGAACAATCTCGATTCCGTGTTTTATTCGAATCGCGCCGCTGTGAAGCGGTTTCTGGCACAAAGCGTGGGGGGCACGGTTTTAAACATGGGCTCGGTCCTCGGAAGTTCACCGTCTCCCCACCACTTCGGCACCTGCGCCTACGGCACGGCCAAAGCGGCCATTGAGGGGATGACCAAATCCTCGGCGGCTGCCTATGCCCCGCAAGGCATTCGCTTCAACGTATTGGCTCCGGCCTTGGTCGCCACGCCGATGAGCGAACGCGCCTCCGAGGACGCGGAGATCATGGCGTACATCAAGACAAAGCAACCCTTGGACGGAGGCCGTATCGGACGCCCGGAAGACCTCGATGCAGCCGCGGTTTATTTCATGAGCGACGAGTCCAGATTCACGACAGGCCAGGTCTTGAGCGTGGACGGTGGGTGGAAGGTGTCCGAAGGGCGTTGATCGGAATGAAGCGGGTTCTCGGTATCGACATCGGCGGGTCCAGCGTCAAGGCCGTGTTGGCTGCGGACGACGGGCACCTGTTGATGGAGCGAAATCTTCCGTTTGACCCAACGGCCCCGCTTGCCTTCGTCGAAACAGCCAAGGCGATCCATTTGGAAATGGGCGAGGCGGACCTTGTCGGGGTGTCCGCGCCGGGACTGCCCGCGCCGGACGCGTTTTTCATCGCGGAACTTCCGAACCGCCTGCCGGGAATGGAGGGGCTGAACTGGACCCGAATTCTCGGCCGTGACATTCCCGTGACTGTCTTGAACGACGCTCAAGCCGCGTTGGCCGGAGAGGTGTGGCTGGGCGCGGCCCGGGGCGCGACCAATGCGATCATGTTCACGTTGGGAACGGGTGTCGGAGGCGCGGCGATGGTGGATGGCCGGCTGTTGCGCGGGCACACGGGGAAAGCCGGTCATCTCGGCCACATCTGCCTGGATACAGAAGGCCCTGCCGACATCTGCGGAATGCCGGGCAGTTTGGAAATGATGATCGGGAACTGCACAATTCAGGAGCGAAGCGGCGGAAGATTTCAATCCACCCATGATTTGGTGTCCGCAGTTTCCGACGGCGACGAGGCGGCGAGCTTGATCTGGAACAGGTCTGTTCGCGCCTTGGCCTGCGCCATCGGATCGTGCGGGAACCTCCTGGACCCCGAGGTGGCGGTTGTTGGAGGAGGGATAGCGCGAGCTGGCGCGTTGTTGTTCGATCCGTTGGAGCGAGAATTGCGAAAACTGGAATGGCAAACCCGAGGCCATCAGATTCGCCTTGTTGCCGCGAAGTTGGGCGAACTCGCCGGAGCTTACGGCGCGGCTTGGAATGCTCTGCGGGTGAATGGGTTCACTCAGTCACCGTGATGATGGCTTCGGACCATTGGTGCAGCTGGACGGCGTCTGTGGTGATGTCTGCGGTCAGAATATGAAGTCCTGGTTTGACGGTTTTTCCGACCTCCACTTGCAGCGGCAAGGAGACTTCCGTTCGCGGGGGCACGCGGACGCTGAGAGCGCCGGGTGACAAGGAGAACCCGTCGGGCAGATTGGGGGTGACGCGCATGTCCCGGGCCTTGGGGGAGTGATTGTAGAATCGGAATTTGAAGCGGATCGAACCGCCTGCTTTCACCTCCGCGCCGTAGGGGTAAAACCACGCCCACTGCTCGTCGATGCCGTAGTTCGGGTCGTCCCACGGGAGGAGTTCTTTGAGGATCGAGATCCGCTCCCGATAGCGCTGCTCCAGATAGTCTTTCTGTTCCTCGGTGTAGTCGAAGACAAAGGTGACGTGTTCGTTCATGAGCCAGAGTCCGCCGAGCTGACGTTCGTAATCGCGGACCATCTTGAGGCACTTCAGGTAGCCGGTGTCTTCGTGGAGCAGATTGCGGTTTTGCACGCAGTAGTCGTCGAGCCCCGATGGCGTGAATGCGTCGCCGATGAAGAAGATCGGCTTGGTGTTCGCCTTCTGGACGAGCAGGGCACCGTGGAGGAGCGTTTGACCGGGGAAGAATCGGAATGTGAATTCATACTCATGCCAGCGCACCGTGGTGTCGTCGCGCAGGGCGATGATGTCTTTTATGGAGTAGGGCGTACCTGCGGGCATGTGCCAGGCTTCGGGGTGCTCAAGGATGTCCGCGTATTCCTCGATTGCGTAGACGGGGCAGTCGAATTCTTCAGCGGCACGTTGGACGTGGTGGGTGTGGTCCCCGTGATAGTGGGTCACAAAGATGCCCTCGATTCGTTTCACGATTCCCTGCCGCATGAGGTCCTTTACGAACTGGATGTAGCGTTCGCTTCCGCAGTCGAGCATGAAGGCCGCGCCGGATTCGGAAAGAATGACGCGGGTGGTGCCGGTGTTCATCACCCAGTCGGGCATCTCCTCGTGGCGTGAGTAGGGCATGAGATCGAACTTCGGATCCGGGCCAAGGATCCTTTCGGCGCAGGCCCGCATCCGATCCTCCTTGAAGTACCAATAGAGCGCATTCGTTGAGAGGTAGTTCCTGTAGAGACGTCGGACTCGCTCGCGGAGCTTCCGGATAGCCGTCGCCGGTTCTGAAATCGCCGGGCCGCGCGCCGGCACGATGAAGTCCGGCGCGAGGGCCTCGATCTTGGCGAGGCTTTCCAGGAGTTGGGCGAGCCGGGCGCCGTAGCCGTGGTAACCGCCGATCTTGGCCTCCGGAATTCGGTCCTGAAAGCTGTAGAGATCGAAGATCTGTCCGTCGCCGTAGATGAGATCGCCGGTGAACGCGAATTTCCGCCCGTCGATGTCCGCGATGTAGGAAACGGCGTCGCGTGTGAAGCCGGGTGTCGAGACGACGTCGAAGCGGAGTTTGCCGAAGTTGATGACGTCGCCCTCCGTCACCCCGCGGGTCACCGGCAGCGGGCGGGTGAGCATTTTCGTGGTCTGTTGGGCGGCATCGACGAGACGGATCTTGCTGAATTCAGCCCAGTGCTGATCGGGGCTTTCGAAGTAGGATCGTTCGAGTTCGGGCACGACGGCTGCCGTGCCTTGCTCGACAAGGTGCCGGCCCGTTTCGACGACGTCCCTCCGGTGGTGGGTGAAGAGCACCATTGCGGGCTTCGGCGATGTCCGGGACGGACCGCCGTAGACGGCCATGGTCTGATCGCCCTGTTGAATGAACGCCGCGTTGATCGATCCAGGGAGGAGTCGGACGTTTGAGGAAAGCTGCCTGAAATCCGCCGCTGAAACGGTGAGGCTGGCGGTTGCGAACACGGTGGTGAGCGCGCGAAATCCGTGGAACATGGGGGTGACGATAGCATTGCCCGGGAACGGCGGAAGTGGAATTCAGGCGATCTGAGTGAGCGCGCTTGCTTTTCCCAAAGGTTGTGGAATCCAATTCATCACAGCATGAATCGAAACCTTCTCAACTGGATTGTCGCGTTCGGGATCTTCGCATGGGGCGCCCCCACGCCGGTGTCGGCCGCCCAGAAGGCGACAAAGCAGAATGGCAAGGCGGGTGGGAAGAAGGCACCCACCGCCGCAGAGGCCAGGCAGTCCGTTGTGGCGGCGAACAAGAAGATCAACGAGGGGGGGGGCGAATTGAAGGCGGCGGAAAAGAAGATGACATCCGCCTCCAGCGCGGCGGCGCGGCGTGCGATGGACACCTCCGGCCTGGCCAAGGCGGTGAAGGAGCTGCAGGCGGCGCAGTCTGAATTCGCCGGAATCAAATCCACCCTTGTGAAAGTCGTTCACGAGCGCAGCGACTGGCTCGCCGCGACCGAGGCGGCCAGGGAGGCTGGTGTGAAGCTTCGCGCGTTGGCCGATCAGGATCTTTCCGCCGACGAGAAGCGGAGTCGGCGCTCGGAGTTGTCCGCCATCACGCGCAGGCCGAACGAGATTGAGAACGCGGAGTTGACGGGCAACAGCGAGTATTCCGCCGCGTTGAAGACTTTCGAAAAAGCTGCCGAGGCTGAGAAGAAGGCGCGGGCCCAATACGCCCGCGAGATTTCTCAGGACGAGGAATATAAGAAGGCCAAGGCGGCCTTT
>JADHOF010000162.1 GCA_016779125.1 Verrucomicrobiia bacterium
GGCCAAATGGGAATTGAAAAAATCGACCGGGCCACTGCATGCGCCATTGTGACCCTTTCGGCGAATCGAGTCTGTCTCAATGCCCGCTATTTCGCGCCGAGAAACTTTGTGGCCGCCGCGACCGGGTCGTAGTTCGGTTCGACCGGGATGGGTTCGTCTTGGGTGAATCGGAGCGCGTTGGCCCGATAAGGGGTCGAGAAGGTGTCCATGGTGATGTGGGTGACCTCGTCCGTGACTTGGCCGATGCTGACGCGAAGCTCGCCATCGGAATGCGCGACATGGATTCCGGACCGGGCCAGTTTGGACAAAATCTGCTCGTCGCCGTTCGGCTTGATCAGTTCGTCGCGGTAGACCTTCTCCGGCAGCGGATGGCGGAAACGGATCTGGTTGCCATCGACGCTGATGAAGACGGGTTTGCCTCGAAGCGCCTTCTCCAGAATCAGGCGCTCTTCCGGGTCGATATCGGAACTGAGGAGTTTCCGTTCGAGGAAGGCGGCGATCGCGTCATTGACCGCCTTGAGGACGGATTTGAGATTTCGAATCCGCACGGTCTGCGTGCCGCAAAGCCGTCCTTCCGGGTCAAGATAGAGCGCACCGTTGCCGATGGTGAGATTGTCGCGTACGGCATCGAAGCCCGCCTTGGCCCGCTTCAGGAGAGCCCGCTCGTTCGGCGTGTCCGCCGTCTCCTCGTCGAGGTCCGCCGCCGTCTTGGTGATGCTCTCGAGGTTCAGTTCAAAAATCCAGTTGGCGAAGAAGAAGGTCCGTTCCTTTTCCAGGACCGATCTGAACTGATCGATCTCCTGGCCGCTGAGGTGGTCTTCGTGTTCCGCGCCATAGATGCCGTGGTAATTCTGGAAAATGAGCAAGGAGTCCCGCGTCGTGTCGATCCGATACGATACCGTCTGGCGATCAAACTCGATGCAGCCGGTGTGGAGAAGGGCGATCGCCGCGATCGCCAAGGCGGATTTTCCTTTGGAGAGAAGGCGGAGGTTCATTCGGGCAACATCCGCCATCGGTTGCGTGACCGCAAGACCGCGGTCCCTCGGAGGCAGGTGTTCAACCACCCGAGCCCCGAAGCACGGCTGGAATGGCGTAGGCGAGGATCACACTGATCGCGAGCCCTGAGAAAGCCTTGTAGATATCGCGTGCGACGATGTCCCGTGTTTCTTTCCCCTGCCGGTGTCGCAGTACCGCCGTCAGCGCAATTTCGCGTCCGGCCAGAAGGCCGATGAAGACCCAGGTGGTGCTCATCGGTACGTGACTTGCCTCTTTGAAGACCAGCAGGATCAGGGCATAGAGGAAGTCGATGATGGTCGCGGAGCGGATGTCGGCGGTGCCGGTCTTGGTGGTGACGATCTTCTGGATGGCACCCCCCTTTGCGGCGAAGACCAACGCCAGCACGCCGAGCATGCCGACGATGGCACCCAGCAACCAGATCAGGTCCAGTTTGCGGGGAAGAAAGACGAAGATGTTGGCGAGGTCCTGAATCAGCCACTGACTCCAGAGAAAGCCGGTCGAGCACCATTGCAGCCCCAGCCAATAGGAGGATGGCGGACGACTGGAATCGTTGAAGAAGCGGCGCTCCAGCGAATTGGCGACATACCGGTAGGTGACGAATCCCAAGGTAAACGCCACGGCGTAGCCGAGAATCGATTTGAGCAGCATGTCGGGAAGCGCCTTCGGAGCGAACACGGTCAAAATCAAGAACGTGGTGCTGACCGGAATCCCGAAGCGGGTGATGACAAGCAGTACCGCCGGGGCAATGCAGTAGATCCAGGAACTGTGCACCGCCTCCGGGATCTTGGACAGGCGGCCATAAGACACGTCTCCCTGATTCTGCCACCAGCCGTAGACCAGCACGACGGTGAGCAGTCCCCCGATGTAGGCCCACAACACCGGCCAAGGCCGTTTCGTGTTCGAACTGAGAAAGGTTCCGAGGGTTTGAATCGCGTCATTGGCGACGACCGAATAGGCCGCCAACGCGAATCCCAGAATCATAAAAACATCCATGTGCTTGTGCGAAGTCGTTGGGCATTTGCCACGCAGATTCGACACTTGGCAACAGCGGCCGGCGCGTTCCCGTGCAATGATACCCAAACGTCACCTGCGCGACACAAACGTCACCGTATGCATGCATGAATTGCCCGACGTTTGGCACTTGGCGGTGTGCCTCTCCACCGTGGCTTGCTCCGGGATCGGCGGCTGGCTAGATTCCGCGCCCGCCAGATGATCCGCTCCTTCGCCTACACCAATCAGGGTGCCCTGCATGAGCAGGACATCGAGCCGTTCGTGATGCCGACGGTGTTGGCGGACACGAGCCTGTTTCTTTGGGTCGATCTGGAGGATCCCACCCCGGAGGAGTCGAGGCTCGTGCTGGAGAACATCTTTCATTTCCATCCGCTCAGCATCGAGGACGCGACCAAGGAGACGCTTGCCCCGAAGGTCGAGGAATACGAACCGAAGGAGGACGACTCCTTTGCCCCCTACCTTTTCGTGGCGATTCACGCGGTCGATTACAGCCGCAAGGACGGCGTCTTCGCGACGAGCGAGCTGAACTTCTTTCTTGGAAAAAACTTCCTCGTGACCGTCCACGATCTTGCGATGAAGGCCGTCACCGTCACGGCCGAACTGTCCCGCCGGCCCAAGTCGAAAGTCTTCCGGTCACCGGATCGAGTCGCCTACACCTTGTTGGATTCGCTGGTGGACCACTACAAGCCGGCGTTGGACGAGTTGTCGTTGGAGCTGGCGAGGCTGGAAACCGAGGTGATCGAGGATCCGAGCCAGTCAACCATGCACAAGATCCTGGGGATCAAGCGCGAGGTGCTGCATCTGCGCCAGATCATCGGGCCGCAACGCGAGGTGTTGCACCGCTTTGCGTTGGGGCATTTCGGTTTGATCCGCCCCAAGATGCTGCCGTATTTCCGGGACGTGTACGACTCGCTCTTCCGGATCAGCGACATGGCGCAGGGCTACGCGGACTCGCTCACCGGCATTCTGCACGTCTATCTGAGCATGGTTTCCAACCAGACCGGCGACGTGGTGAAGCTGCTCACTCTGATCACCGTGATCACCACGCCCATGATGGTGCTGGGGACCTGGTACGGCATGAACTTTCGCAACATGCCCGAGCTTGCCCTGCCGAACGGTTACGGAACGATCGCCCTGATCGCCGCGTCCTCGACGGTCGTCACCTACTGGTATTTCAAGCGCAAACGTTGGCTCTGAGCGACTAACGAATGGACAATCCCGCGGTTCCGTCCATTCTCGCCCGCCTATCCAATGAAGCCGATTCTGACACTTCTATTTGTCGTTTCCACCGCGCTTGCCGCCGAGCCCCTGCCGACAGTCCATGTTGATGATTTCGAAAAGGGCGGAGCCGCCTGGCTGCCCACGGACGCGAAAAAATGGTCCGTCGACAAACAGGACGACGGCAATCACGTCCTGCATCTCCACGGCAAGAGCGCCTACGAACCGCCGCATCGCAGTCCCCACAGCCTGACGCTGCTGAAGGATACGGTCGTCGGAAGCTTCGAACTGACGGCGCGGGTTCGCACGCTCCAGACCACGCGCGGTCATCGTGACATGTGCGTTTTCTTCGGCTTTCAGGATCCCGCGCATTTCTATTACGTCCACCTCGGCGAAGTGCCCGACCCGCACTCGAGCCAGATCTTCATCGTGAACGACGCCCCCCGCACGAAGATCACGGAGACGCCCGATGTCGGTGTGCCGTGGACGGACGACCAATGGCATCGCGTCAAGGTGGTGCGGGACGTCGCAAGCGGCCTGATCGAGGTCTACTTCGACGACATGACCAAGCCTCAGAAGGTCGCCCACGACAGGACCTTCGCCTGGGGGGCGATCGGCCTCGGCTCCTTCGATGATCTCGGACTTTGGGACGACTTCGAATTGCGCGGCGTGATGGTGAAAAAGAAGGTCGACGCGAAATTCAAGTCCGCGCCCGCGAAACCGAAACCGGTTAAAAAAAAAGTAGTCGCTGAACCCGTAAAGTCCGCGGTTTCCGCCGCCGATCTCGCGGAGCAGGCGAAGACCTTGAAGTTCACCAAGTGGAGCGGCGCCGTGAACATTCCGGATCCGGTTGCCGTGAGCCTCGACAATCACGGGACCGCCTACGTCACGCAGACGCAGCGTCGCAAGGCCAACGATCTCGACATCCGCTCCAATCGCGACTGGATTCCCGACGACGTCGGGTTTCAAAGCGTCGAGGACAAGCGCGCCCATTTCCGCAAGCACCTCGCTCCCGGAAATTCCGAGAAGAACAAGGAACGCGTCGATGATCTGAACAAGGACGGTTCGCACGACTGGAAGGATCTCACGGTGCTCACCGAGCGGATCTATCAGGTCAAGGACACCGACGGCGACGGCATTGCCGATCAGCGCGTGACCTACGCGGAAGACTTCAACACGGAGATCACGGGCATCGCGGCGGGTGTGCTGTGGCATCAGGGCGACGTCTACGCAACCGTCGCCCCCGACGTCTGGCGGCTGCGCGACACCGACGGCGACGGCAAGGCGGACACCCGCGATCTCATGGCCCACGGATTCGGTCTGCACATCGCCTATGGCGGCCACGACATGCACGGACTCCGGGTCGGCCCGGACGGGCGGATCTACTGGTCCATCGGTGACAAGGGCATCAGCGTCATTTCCAAGGAAGGCAGACGCTTCCACTATCCAAACCAGGGCGGGGTGCTTCGTGCCGAGGCGGACGGCTCGAATTTTGAGGTCTTCGCCCACGGTCTGCGCAACGTGCAGGAGATGGACTTCGACGAGGCTGGCAACTGGTTTGGTGTCGACAACGATTCCGATCAACCCGGCGAGAAGGAACGCTTCGTGCACATCGTGGAGGACATGGATGCCGGCTGGCGGAACAACTACCAATATCGCGGCGAAGGCTTCAACCCGTGGATGGACGAGGGCATCAGCATTCCATGGCACACGGGGCAGCCGGCCTACATTCTGCCGCCGATCCGCAACTACGAGGACGGCCCCTGCGGATTCGCCTACAATCCGGGCACGGCCTTGAATCCCCAGTATCGGAACTACTTCTTCATGACCGAAGCGCCGCGCGGCACGCAATGGGCCTTTCAGGTGCGGCCGAAAGGGGCGTCCTTCGAGATGATCAATTCCCATCAGATTGGAAACGGAATCCCGCTGACCGGCTGGAACTTTGGTCCCGACGGCGCGCTCTATGCCGCAGACTGGGGTGGCGGTTATCCGCTGAACGAGACCGGCGCGATCTGGAAGATGGATGATCCGAACTACGCGGGCGACGCGGCGCGGGTCGAGGTCGCGAAAATTCTGGGCGCGGGCTTTGACAAGCTTCCGAAAGAGCGTCTCACGAAGCTGCTCGGCCACATCGACAAACGCGTTCGCCTGGGCGCCCAGTTTGAACTCGTCCAACGCGACGAGCCGGCGGTCCTGGGCGGCGCGCTGAAATCCGGCAACGCCCTCGCCAAGACCCATGCGCTTTGGGGCTTCGGGCAACTCGCCCGCACGAAGGATTCCTCCCTCGCCAAGAACGCCCTGAGCTCCGCGCTCCGCTCATCGGATCCCGACGTGCAAATCCAGGCGATCAAGATGTTGGGCGACCTGAAACCCGGACAGTTCCAATCCGCACAGCTGACGTCCTCCCTGACGTCGAAAGTTCCGCGCGTCTTCTTTCACGCCGCGATCGCGGCCGGCAAACACGGTCTTCGTGCCGCGGTCAAACCCCTGGTCGCGGCGGCGAATCGTTTGCGCCCCGAGGAAACGTACCTGCGCCATGCGATCATGAAGGGACTTGCCGGAGCCGCCTCCGCCGACGAACTCGCGAAACTTTCCGCGCACAAGAAAGAAGCCGTCCGCGTCTGCGCGGTCGTGGCCTTGAGGCGACAGGCGAGTCCCGCCGTGGCCGTGTTTCTGAGTGACAAGAGTCAGGTCGTGATCGACGAGGCGGCGCGCGCGATCCACGACGACTGGTCCATCTCCGACGCGATGCCCGCGCTCGCGGAAAAGCTCGGGGGTTCCTCCGAACCCTTTGTGCGCCGGGCGATCAGCGCCAACCTGCGCCTCGGCTCGCCGGCCCATGTCGGGCGTGTCACGGCCTACGCGCTCAGGTCCGACGCACCGCTGCCGATGCGGCTGGAGGCGCTCGACGCGCTGAAGGATTGGAGCGAACCGCCGTTGCTGGATCGCGTGGACGGGCGTCGTCGGGATCTCGGCCTTCGGGATTCGAAAGAGATCGCGAAGGCCATCGGGCCGCGGCTCGGTCAGCTGCTCAAATCCGGAGAGAACAGTCTGATCGAAAGGGCCATCGCGCTGTCGACCCAGTACGAGCTTGAGATCGCCCCGGACGCGTTGAACGTGCTGCTTCGATTTGTTGACGCTCCGCCGTCACTCCGTGTCGTCGCCTTGCGGGGGCTGGGGACGATCGAGGCCATCGACTTCGCCCTGGGCTCCGATGCTGATGAGCTGCGGAGCGAAGCTGCCCGACTGCTTGCCGGTCGCGATGTCGAGCGGGCGCTGAAGCACCTCGACAGGGTGCTCAAGAAATCACCCTCGCTTCGGGAGCGGCAGGCGGCTCTCTCGACGGTGGCCGGGTTGAAGCATGACGACGTCAAACGCATCGTGATCGAGGCCACCGACCTGCTGAAGAACGACAAGGCGCCCCGCGGGTTGCAGCTCGACATCATCGAGGCGGCGGAAAAGCTGGGATTGGAGGAACGGCTCGAGGCCTTCAATCAGCGTCGGGATCCGGAGAAATACACCGACGGATTCATCGAATGCCTTGAGGGAGGCGATCCCAAGGCCGGCCTGCGGGTCATCAACACCCATATCTACGCCCAATGCGTGCGCTGTCACAAACTGGACGACAGCAAGGGCGGCAGCATCATCGGCCCGAACCTGAAGAACGTCGGCAGCAAGGGACGCGATTACATCCTGCATTCCATGCTCGATCCAAATGCCGTGGTGACGAAGGGCTACGGCATCATGAACGTGGTGTTGGACAACGACGAGGTCGTCGGCGGGCAGTTCCGTGGCGAAACGAAGACGCACGTCGAGCTGCGCATGCCGGACGGCAAATCCCAGAAGATTGAGAAATCCAGGATCAAGGATCGCACCGCCGTGATGTCCGTGATGCCCACGATGGGCAACATTCTCACGAAGCGCGAACTTCGCGACGTGATCGAATACCTGGCCGGTCTGAAAGAGCCCGAGAAGGCGCGCCGCTGAACCCGTTGCGCGCGTCGCGTGTTCAGTGCTCCAGCAGCAAGCCGAAACGAAGGCCCCGCGTGCAGACGCGCAGATGCGGGACGTTGAATTGTTCCAGCACGGCGAGATAGATGGCCGTGCCGAGCAGGATCACGTCGGCCCGGTTCGCCGGGAGACCCGGAAGGTTCTCCCGTTCCGACTGGCTCATGTTCCAAAGTCGTCCGGTGAGCGATCGGAGGTCCACCACGGAGAAGCGTGTCGCCTCGAAGCGTTGCCGGTCGAACTCATCCGTGGCGTGGTGGATGCGCGCGAGAAAGGTGGTGGTGCCGCCCGGTCCGATGACTTCGAGCGGTGCCTGGGAGAGTTGGCTCATGGCGGGGCCCAGGCGCGGGGCGACTTCGGTGGCGAGCAGCCGTCGGAGATTCGTCAGGCATTCCTCCAGCGCCGCCCCGCCGGGCGGGTTGCCCAGTTGCATGCGCGAAAGCATTCGCACGGTGCCGAGCTGGTAGCTGGCGGAGAACAGGGGCGCTTCGTCGTCACCCAGAATGAATTCGGTGCTGCCTCCGCCGACATCAACGGCCAGCACGGTTTGTCCGCTTCGGTCCGATTGCGAGCGGACTCCGGCGTAGACCAGCGCCGCCTCGCGGTCGCCGGAAATGATTTCCAGTTCCGCGCCGCTCGCGGCCCGGATTGCGGCTGCCAGCTCGTGTCCGTTCTCGGCGTCGCGGGCGGCGCTGGTGGCGAGGACGCGAAAGGACGAGGCACGCCGACTGTCGGCCCTGGCGCGATAGTCGGCGAGAACCTTGGCGGTGGCGGCGATGGCCTCGGTGGAAAGACGGCGCGTTTCGTAGAGTCCGCGACCGAGGCGGGTCTGCACGCTTTGCTGGTCGAGGGGGTCGATCTCGGTGCCGTCCACCGTGGCGATGAGCAGCTTGACGGAGTTGGTGCCGATGTCGACGACGGCGCGCGTGGTCATGGCGTTCAGCCGCGGGTGAGGACGGTGTCGATCCATTTCCGCAGCATGTTCTGAATTGGCTCGACGGGCCGGTCGGCGTTCACGATGCGGAAGTTGTAGACCTTTTGCAGGTCGCGAAACTGGTCGATGAGAATCGATTGGTAGCGGAGGAAGCTGTCGAACATGTCGCGGGAAAGCCCGAGATCCATGCCGCTTTCCCAGTAGTCGAGTTCGGGATTCTTCGCGAAGTTGCGCTGCACCAGGGTTTGCGGGGACACCTTGAGGTAGATGACGGCGTCGGGCACGAGGGCGATGTCGTAAAGGTTGCGGAGCCAGTCCATGTCCGCGCCGCGGGCGAGGTCGCGGGCCATGAGGGTGTAGATGTAGCGGTCCGCAATGACAATGAAGCCGGCGCGCAGGGAGGGGATGATGACGTTTACCAGCTGGTCGGCAAAGTCTGTCGCGTAGAAGAGGCTGAGGGTGGTGCGGCTGAGGATGTTGCCTTCCTGGGCGGCGGCAAGCTCCTCGCTGACGAGGGTGGAGCGTTTCAGGCCGACCTGCACGGTGGCGTGGCCGGTGGCTTCGAGCCACTTGACGAGGCGGTTGATCTGGGTGGAGCGACCGGAGCCGTCTGCGCCCTCGATGACGATCAGTTTGCCGGCGAGTTCCTCCAGCTTCACGCCGGGGATGCCGTGGCCGTAAAAGCTCTTGCGGGTGGCGGTCGGGATCGCGACTTCGGGATGGGCGAAGCGTTCGCGCGATTTCTTTTTCCGGGTGCTTGGTTCTTGGGCGGCCATGATGGTTTTAGCGCGCTGCCTCAGATGAATTTTTTCAGGGAGATCTTGTCGGTGACCAGTCGGCGCATGAGCGCCTGTTGGGGCTCCACCGACTGATCGGCGGGAATTTCGGTGAAGCCGAATTCCATGGTCATCGCCAGATACTGTTCGAGCAGTCGGCCCTGATAGATGCGGAAGCTTTCCTCGATATCGGTGGACAGGTTCATGTCCATGCCCGCCTCGAAATATTTCAGGCTGGGGCGGTTGGCCAAGGTGCGGTTGACGGAGGTTTCCAGCCGCGCCTTGAAGAAGAAGGTGAGGTCCGGCAGGGCGGCGAAACTGTAGAGGCCGCGCACCCAGTCCGGCGGGCAGCCGCGCACGACGTCACGGGCGTAGGCGGTGAAGATGTATCGGTCGCAAAGCACCAGATATCCCGCGCGGAGGAGCGGCACGACCTGGCGCTCATATCGGTCCGCGAAGTCGGTGGCGTGGATGAGGCTGAAGGTGGTCGGTGTGAGCAGGGTGCGCTTTTTGCCCTTGCTGGTGGCGTTCTTGACGAGCTGGGACGAGCTCCAGTCCGAGAGGTGGACCTTGCAGCCCTGGATCTCAAGCCAGCGCTTCAGCAGGTAGATCTGGGTGGACTTGCCCGATCCGTCCACGCCCTCGACCGCGATCAGGCGGCCGGGGAATCCCTGTTCTCCGAAGGTTTTTATCATCCGTTCAGGCAAGCCTAGAAAATGCCGCCTGCGAAACAAGGGCGAATCTCAGTTCAACCCCACAATGAACGCGAGTCCGCCGAGCGTGGAACCGGTCATGACCGAAAGAAAGTGACGGACGGGTTGCAGCTGGATGGAGACGATGAGGATGATGATGCCGAAGGAGGCGATCTTCATGTAGGTCTCCTCGCTCATGCCGATGACATATTTCATGACGTGGGAGCCGTCGAGTGGCGGGATTGGAAGCAGGTTGAACCAGCAG
>JADHOF010000163.1 GCA_016779125.1 Verrucomicrobiia bacterium
CGAACTGCCCGTCGAATTCGAATAGTTGTCCGAGGTTGTCGGTTCCATCGAATTCATAGGTGACGGTTGAGCCAATGGGAAAAATCGGGTCTTGGTTGTAACGGATTGTGGTGGTATCGCCGGCTTTATTGATCGCCAATGAGGGCGTTACGTTGGCACCGTTGACCAAGACGGACACCTTGCCCGCTTGGAGGACGCTCGCTCCGAGGTCGGTCACCTTGAACTCAATGAAATCGAGACTCGTTGAAACGGCGATGTCTGGATCGGGGGTCGTGAACGTCGACTCCCGCCCGACGGGCTGCCCGATCACGTCCTCTGCGATGAGCTTATAGGAGATATCCGCTCCAAGTGGGAACTGTGGATTCCGGTCGTGACGAATAGTCGTCACATCGCCCACCTTATTCACGGAAAGACCAGTCGTCACATCGTTGCCATCGATGACGAGAGAAATCGTTCCCGGATCGAGAACACTCACCCCGACATCCACAACATCGAATTCGACGAAATCGATGCCCGTTCGGATACCGGAAATCACCGCGATCTCATCACCGGCTACCTCGACAAACAGGTTGTCCATGTGGTGATTTGCGCGCGCGCCACCTGTCCGTCCACCGAGCACGATTTGACCGGGGCTCGGAGTCCAGTTCACCGGTCCGCTAAAGACCCGGTTGCCCTTCCAGTCGATCGAAAGATTGCCAGCATCTAAGATGATTTCGAGGGACGCCCACCCAAGGATGCTATCATCATCTTCCCCGTTCGGTCAAAGAAGGCCTGTCTGTAGGGAAGTGATGTCGTCAAGCTCGCCATTCGCGTTTGGAAGTGAAATCTCCTGCAAGATGACATTGTCGAGCCGCACGCTCATCCCGATCGTATCGCTGCCGCCGCTGAACCATTCGTCAAAGCCGATCGCCAGACCGGTCGTCGAACCCTCCTCGGGCAAGTCCGCCTCGCCCGTGGGAGAAGCGGCGTAACCCGATCCCGTGCCAATGAGTGGGTCGTTGTCACGAACCAGGTTGAAGCTGAATCCGTCGGCAGGACTGTTCGTTCCGCCACCAACTCGCAGATCAGCGCGAATCTTAAAGCCCGTAATCGGGAACCCGCCTGTGGGGTCATCGAAGACGATCGAGCCCCGTTGGCCGTTCAAGTTATCGGTGACGGAGATGTAGTTGTCATCCGGCCCATCGACACCGCCCTTCGCATTGGTGAGCTGGGCTACACCGAATAAATTAAGAGCGGGATTGTCATTAAAGTCGGTATCGATCACGACCGTCTGGGCCTGTGAAAGCGGGGAGATACCGATAAAGAGGGCTGCAAGCGTCGCAAATGGGCGCATCAACATTGAATCCATTGAGAGTTTCATGACGTCCATTAAAATTTTAGGTTTCGGTGAGGTTTGTAAAGTTTTAAACGTTCAAATTCGGCGAGCGGTTGGCGAGGCGCTAATCGTTCGCCTTAGAAATTATAGTTTTAATGTCATAGCGATTTATTGGAGGGATTAGGCCTTCTCTATTTTGTATCGTGAACAATAAGGGACTGTGGAATTCCATTAGCATCAGAGCGTTTTCAGAAAAGCGTAAAGGTCCGCCAACTCCTACTCGGCTTGAATACGCAGGAATAGCCGCGACAGCCCGGCGCTCGGCACGCGCACCGAGCGGAGCCCATCGAACCTCCGTGGCAGGCGATCAAGGAGTGGATTCCGGATGACGATCCGGACCTCAATTGGTTCAATCAGGAAAGGGACCCTCCCGGCGCAGAGGCCGAACACGATCCCTTCGACCAAAGTCCCGCCTGGCAACCAGTCGAAGTTCGTCTCGGCGATGGCCCCATCTTGGTCCTCGACGACTCCTAAAAGGCCCCTGCGTCAGGAACCAACGAAAACCCCCTTTCTCCCCCATGTATTCCGCCCAAATTCGTTCTTCACGGACTTTCCTCCAAAAGCAAATTCCTAGCAGTCATGGGCGTTACGGGCCTTATCGTAGACGACCTCGGCCCGATCGGCTACGCCGTCCTTATCCGTATCGAGAAGGACCTTGATGTATCCGGGGCCGGAAACAGCAAGCTTCCCGTCATCTGAGATGGCCATCGCCCAGGTGTCATGGGTTAGCTCATCGCCAGCAAACTTCGTGATCTCAAATCCCTCCGGGACGCGGAAGGGGTTTTCGGCATGAAGGCCAGTGACGGCCATGAGATTGAGAAGAAGGTAACGGGACATGCTGGTGGGACTGGTAGCCTAGTATTTTTTTGGGGAGAGGCGAGTCTAGAACTTCTGTTCTGGGGCCAACCCCATTTCCCCAACAACTCCGTTCTAAATACGACTTCGACCCTTTTCCGCAAAAAGTAAATCCCGATCAGCCAGTAGCTTTGCCAGGCCTGGCGTTCTAACTTAATTCGCCAAACTTATCCGCACCCTTAGGTATTGAATCTTACTTGATGTGATCGGGGTGGTGCTGCGCCAGATGGCGACAGCAGTTTCATCATCGCCATTCGAGATCTCGGATACCATCGTGAAGGCGTCGCTGGTTTTCCAGTTCACGAGGTCAGTTGAGGTCTGTATTTCGAAGGTGACGTCGGTTGCGAGGAGGCTTTTTTGGAATGTGATGGCAAGGAAGTCTTCAGCGCCGAAGCGCACGGTCATCGGGCGTGGTAGGACCCCGCTGTCGGACGATCTCGGCCGAGTCCCCATCGCGTACTCGGCAAAGTTCATGATGAGGTCTCCGTCTTCGTCGCCCCCGTCATTGGAGATTCCATTGGCGTTTTTCCAAGCGAGGTAGCTACCGGTCGCGATTGTGCTGTCGTCCTCGCCGGGCGCGCCGCCGATCTTCGCATGCGGCAGCCAGCTAGTGGACTTGGCGTGGTCCGGACCGGAGGCCGGCCCGACCAGCACCAATGAGTGGCCATCACCGTCGGGGAGCGTTGGCCAGGGAGGCTGGTCGTTGTATGTGAAATCATGCAAGTCACCAGTGCTGCTGCTTGTCAATATGACCCGCTCGCCATCATTGCTCAGTCGGCCGGAGTATTGGCCGATCACGACGCCATCGGGTAGCTCGCCGTAGCGGGCAGTGAATGCTGCTTCGTTGCGGACCACGATCGCCCGCGCTCCAGCGCCTAGGATGGTGTTCGGCGGGAAGTTGAAGACAATTCCGTCGCTGAAGTAGACGTCGCTCAGGTCGATGGACCGTGGGCCCATGTTCAGCAGTTCGACAAACTCGTAGTTGTCGCGGTCGCTCGAGATCGCAATCTCCTTGGAGGTCGCCGGTTCGGCCGGGTGATAGTGGATCTCTGAAATCACAACGTTACTCGCGTCTGCGGGCACGGTGTCGATGGTGAAGAAGGCGGAGTTCAATGGACTCCACAACCCGGTCGAGATGTTGTAGGCGCGGGCCTTGAGTAACGACGGCTCGCTGATGAGAATTGGCTTAGTGAGGTTGGCTCCCGCGCTGGTGTCGATCTCACCACGGAGAATGAGATCGAAGCTGATGTCTGAGCTTCTGCTGCTCGCCTGGTGTAACTCCACGGCTATCGTGTTTTCGCCTTCGACAAATAGCGTGGTGGGGATAATGAACTCGTGATGCGTTCTCTCGTTTGGCGTCGACCCTTCTGAGTAAGTGTTGAAGGCTGCGCCCGCGGACAAGTTTTCGGTGCGCACCGCCTCGGCGCCATTCACGTAGATGGCAGCGCCGTCGTCATACTTGAGCTTGACCACGAACCAAGAAAACGAGGCGGGGTCTGCGATCTCCACCGTCGTGCGGAAGTAAGTCGTAGCATTGCGCTGCAATCCGCCCGTCTCGGGCTCCATATCTATCCACCCAACTTCGGTGGCCTCGTCACGGTCACCGTAGCCAAGCTCCGATGGCCCTGAGGCCCAGGCAGCATCGTCGAAATCCACCGTCCGCCAGATGGTGCCGGCATCGGAGCCGTCATCGAGGTATTTCCACTCATGGCCGGTCGTGAGGAAGTCCTGCGGACTTGGAGTATCATTCGAGAATGATGCGCGGATCGAGCCCGCGGCAACCGCCCCGCCGGGCGCGCGAGGATCAGAACCGTCGAGAGTGTAGTAGACGCCGGTGGCGTTGGTCGAGATGACGATGCCAGCACCCTGCGCAATCGAGCCGCCATGCTGGTTGAACCCCGGTGGGTCGATTCTCGGATACCACCCCACCGAGCGCAGCTGCCCGATGAGTGTCGACGCCCGGTTGTCGAAGAAGCTGCGCACCCCTTCGACGGCGCTGAGCCAGTCTGAACGCGTCCTAGCCGGCTGGCGTTTCGAGTCACCCCAGCGCGCCGAGTTCGCGATGATGGCCGAGTCAATCTGCTGCGCGCGCGCGTCGATCCGAGCGATCGACATCTCATCTGTCAAGAGCCCCTTGTTAAAGCAGTGTTGGGCGACGCGATCGGCGAAAAGTAATTTGTATTCTGGGTTTTTCATCAAGCCCTGGTGGAGGAGTCGCGGGTGGAGGCTTCCTCCAGAGGCCATCGAATTCACCATATTGTATCTACCCGTGTCTAATGAGTGCTCAGAGTCATGCTCAAAAAACTTCCAACCGTCAGGGTTCTCCCTGTTGTAGATGGAGAAGTAGTTGTTCGGTGGACCGTCGCTGTCGCCGCTATAGTAGAGGATGATCATATAGTCGATCAGGTTGCCTGGATCGACGAGTTTCTCGAAGGCTGGGTTTGGGGTCCCATCCGGGTTCCGACCCAAGGCATTAAAATATGCTGCGTTGGAGGTGAAGCCGGCCGACCATTTTGTTGATAGCCGCCGCCAAGCGTCGAAAGTCCCATCAGTCAGAGCCCCGCGGGTTTTGACAACATCGTAGTCGAGCTGGTCACCGCCAAAATAAGTTTCGCCGAATGCCGCCTCAGCGCGCTCTTCGGATTGGTAGAGTCCCCAGTAGATTCCATTTAGATAGAGGTGATAGTAGCGACCGCGGGTTGCCGGACGCCCCATCGCAAGTTGGGTGTCGCGCGCCCAGATGTCGCGCATGAAACTGTTGCGAGAATCTCCTCCAAGCGACCATGAGTAATTCTGAGGGCTGCGCAGATCGAACTTGTCAAACTCGTCGGCGCCCTCGTCACCGAAGAGTCGGTAGTTAAGCCGCCCGTTGCCGTATTCGTCGCGGAAGAATAGCCTGAAGGAATGTTTGGGGTTTTCTGGTTTGCGGGAGAAGCCGCCCCGGATACGCAGTCCGGCAGATGAGGCGAAGCCGGACGAGTTTCCATCGGAATCGACGTATCCCGGCGGGAATAGCAGTTCAAGATGTGACTCCCGCTCCCACTCAATGCCGTCGCTTTGCGGATTTGTGTAGATCCCTGTGCCAGGACTGGTCAGGTTCGCCTGATCGGTGACAATCGACATGGTCGGGATGGCAGTCAGAGCGTCCTTGACTTGTTTGTCTCCGCCATTGGTTGGATTAGCATGATTGACAATATTCGGATCCATCCCGTAATTAAAAACCTGCCCGTTGACGGAATTGGTCGGCCAACCAGGCGGTGCCGCCCCAGACTGCGTAATGACGTCATCCAAGAAAATGTAGGTGTGGGTATCTATTTCGCGGCGTCCGAATCCCGTCTTGAAAGCCGCCGCACGTAGCGTAGTGGTTCGACTGATAGTGATCGGGGCCGTGTAGGTCGAGCCATTGCTTAAGGTTGGCGTGCTGGCGTCGGTGGTGTAGCGGATTGTGGCTTCCGGAGTTGATGTCGTGATCACCACTTGGATCGGGGAAGTGTAGAACCCCCGGTCTGGCTCTAGCTTTGTGTCTGCTACGATGCCTTCAATGCGAACTCCGTTCTCCGTGCCTGGCGTTGGCTCGACAAAGAAGCCGGTCACCAATTTCTCGATATCCTGGAAGATACCGGTGAGCTCGGGCACAAACAGCACGTCCGAATTAAAGGCACTAGAGTTGAGCCCCTGGATCGCGAGCACGTTTGTGCCCTGAACGAGCCCACCCTGATCCACCGGAAACTCGAAAAAAGTTTTTGCGTCGGTCTCGTCGCGGTTGCCGTTGGTGGCTGGCGAATTCCAAGCCGGGTTCGCGGGCGCGCCCTGTCGTTCGAACTCTGTGCCATTTAGGTAGGCAACGAAGCCGTCGTCCCACTTCATTCGTAGTTTCAAATCCCCTATTCCAACGGGCTGGGGAACCTCGAAAGGGATCCGGATGTAGATCGACGGATTTTTGCTGCGCATCATTTCCTCCACGTCGCCGCCCCTACCAAACAGATGGTCGTAGCTGGTATTTAAATCAGTTTCCGTCCAATTTATATCGTAACCGATTCCCGTGGCGCCTGCGCTCCACGCCGCGTCGTCGAACTGGGCCTCCATCCAGCCGGCCACCGGGCCGGTGGGAACGTGCCACTTCGCCTGCGCTCCCGCGACGAGGAACGTCAATGGCGTCTCGGTATAAAAACCCAGCCCGTAGGCTGTGTCTGCGAACTGCTTTGAGTAGTCCTTAAAGACGGTCGCGATCGTGACGCCGTCAGGCTTGACTAGCGCGAGATAACCACCGGCGTCGGATTGGATGCGGAAGTTCGCGTGGAGCTCGCCTGTCGGGTCTTTGCGGTCTTTTCCAGACGCGAAGATGACAACGTAACCTCCAGTTGTAATCGGGATGGCGGGGAGCGTCCACTTTTTCAAATTTGCTGGGTCGTCAGTCAGATGCCAGCCGCCGAGGTCACCGGCCACCCCCGAGGCATTCCAGATCTCGAGCCAGTCTGATTGATCCCCATCTTCGTCGACGATGCCATCACGGTTCTTAGCAACGAATTCGGTGATCTTCGCACTGGTAATCGCGGCGGCTCGTGCGGAAGGGGAAAGGGGGAGAAGAGCGATAGAGGAGACTACAAGAGCGAATGCGCGAAGATGTTGCGATAAAATTAATTCAGGCATTACAGGTCTTGGAGTTCGTAAAGTTACCCCTTAGTTACCATCCTAAGCAATCAAAGAACTACCGGCGGCTAAAAGCTTTTGGTCGGTCTCGAGAATAAAGCGGTAGAAATATTTCTCCCCAATCCGCTCCCGCCCAAAGATGGCTTCGCCCCCTCCCACCAAAAGTAAATTCCTAGTGGCCCTCTTCGATTTGCCTCGCACTATGATCAATTTCTCTAGAAGCTTCACCATGCCAAAGCCCCTAACCTCTCGTCGTCACTTCCTAAAAACTGCCGCCGGCGCGCCTTTGATCATGAGCAACCTCCAATCTGCCCCCTCGGCGAACGGGAAGCTCAACCTCGCCGCAGTGGGTGTCGATGGTCAGGGCTGGAGCGACCTCACAAGTATTGCCTCCCATTCCAGCGTCAACGTCACCGCAATCTGCGACGTCGACACCGCACGCATGGCGAAGGCTATCGCAAAATTCCCTAACGCTCGAGTCTATCAAGACTGGCGCGAAATGCTGGAAACTGAGGGTGACAAGATCGATTCCGTTCAAGTCGCCACGCCCGACAACATGCACGCTCCGGTTTCAATCGCCGCGATGGAGCGAGGCAAACACGTCTATTGTGAGAAACCGCTAGCGCACGAGGTTGCGGAGACCCGCGCCATGACAAGAGCTGCCGCCAAAGCAGGGGTCGTCACGCAGATGGGCAATCAAATCCAATCGACTATCGAATACCGATCGGCCGTTGCGCTAATCCGGCAAGGTGTTATTGGAAAAATCAAAGAGGTCCACGCTTGGTCTGGAGCTTCCTTCCCTGGCAAAGGCCGGCCTCCGGGAGCAGATCCCATCCCGAAGACGCTCGACTGGGATAAGTGGCTCGGCGTTGCCCGTGAGCGCCCTTACAAAAAAGGAATTTACCACCCCTTCCAGTGGCGCGCTTGGCAAGACTTTGGCACTGGCCCACTTGGGGATTTTATGTGTCACATCATGGACTCTCCTTTTAAAGCATTAGAACTAACCGCCCCAACCAGCGTCAAAGCCACGAGCGTTCCCGACGAGTGGGCCTCAAGCGAGGCCGCCAATAAGGAAAACTGGCCCGCTTGGGCAACCTACGAATATCTCTACCCGGGAACCAAGTGGACCGTCGGCAGCACAATCAAAGCTTTCTGGTATGATGGCGGCAAGAAGCCCGCGCGCGAACTCGCTGGGTTCTCAGACGAAAAACAAAATCTTCCCGGCGGAGGCAGCCTGTTCATCGGAGAAGGCGGTAACCTTCTGCTTCCCCACGTTGGTGGTCCGCAACTTTTGTCCCACTCAAAAAACAACAATCTTAAACTACCAAAGCTCGAAAACCGTAACCACTATCATAGCTTCGTAGAGGCCTGCCTCGGCCGTGGCGCGACCACCAGCCATTTCGCTTTCGCCGGCCCCCTCACCGAGGCCACCCTACTCGGCAACATCGCCAACCGTCACAACGGTCAGGAGCTAAAGTGGGACTCCACAGCGCTAGAAATTAGTAACAATACAGATGCCAACAAGCTGGTGAACCGCAGCTGGCGAAAGTTTGTTTAAACCACTTGATTCTACAAAGAGAGATTTAATCAAGATTAGCCTCGAGTGGATGATGCCCGGAGTGACCTTGCACTCACAGGCGTCTCCTCCACCTTCTATCCGACGCACTTAGTTAGTAACAACCTTACTTTGCCTTCTCAACCCTGAAGAAGGCTCGGCCATTAAACCCGGCATCTTTTAAGTTGAACGTCCTTGTGGTCTGATCTCCGGGATCGGCATCAATTGAATCGTCGAGATCTCCATCCCAGTCGACCATATCCACCGAATACTTGACGGCATAAACTTGACCTTCTCGAGAATTCCAAGTCAAAGTCACCTTCTGATCACTCGAAAAATCAATGTCCGTGATCACGAAAGTTGAGGAGCTGTTTTCCCCAATCGCAAGCGGGTCGATTCGCACCTCCTCCATCCGGGTCCAACCCCAACCGCCATCGTCATTTTCGATGAAATCCAGCTGGTAGCTATCTGTCAGTGACACTCCAGCTTCAGTCAGCTCATCTAAGGTAAACGTCTTTGTTTGAGTGCCTCCTCCATTGCCATCCTTGTAAGAAAAAGCATCGTAGTTACCAGTTGTGAGGTTGAGGAGACCAAGTCCCTTCACACCATCCTCAGTTCCACCCGTGGTTTTACCGATAATTTCGGCTGGACTTGTTGGATCCAGAGCAACATTCCCCCCTCTTCCTTCGCCACCAAACCAGTCAATTTCAAGAACATTACCAGTTGCTGAAGCGGAACCAAAGTTCACGACCGGCGAACGATAGATGAAGTTTGTGTGGGCTCCATCGTGGGCGTTCCGATTGGCTCCACCGTTGACATCACCACGAAAGCCATCAATCCCTTCGCCAGTCGCCTGTCCGGCTGTCACGCCATTATCGGCAAGAAATGCTTGGCCGCTCACCGTGGTCCAGCCGTGTTCATTGTCTGCATCGAAGTTCCAGACAACCGTTTCTCCAGGTGGTAGCGGTGGAGCTTCGGCCAAAGCCGTCACAAGAACAGCCTTTTCAATCTGTTCACCTGAAGGCGTGCCGGTGGCACGCACCCGGACTGAGAATCTCGTGTTGTTAGCAGTGGTGCTAAAGTCGTAGGGCCCGATCTGTAGTCCACCTCCATCGATTTGGAATTTCGCGTTGTCGGTGCTGCCCTCTCCCGCAACCAGCGAGTAGGTATAACTATCGCCGGCAGTTCCTGAAGTCGTTGTCAAGGTGCCCACCTGAGAACCCTGGATGGCGGAAGTCAAAA
This sequence comes from Verrucomicrobiia bacterium, assembly GCA_016779125.1. Classification (GTDB taxonomy): domain Bacteria; phylum Verrucomicrobiota; class Verrucomicrobiia; order Limisphaerales; family JAYPXF01. The sequence goes on from JADHOF010000163.1 coordinate 9,678, forward strand.
AGGTGCCGTTAGAAACCACGATACTAGGAATCCTAGGCGGAGCAACGCCAGTAACTGCGGATCCGTCAACTCTCACTTCCTCCAACCGTGTCCAACCCCAACCTCCATCGTCGTTTTCGAAGAAATCGAGCTGGTAGTCATCGGTTAGTGACACTCCAGCTCCTTCAAGTTGGTCTAAGGTAAAGGTCACAACCTCAGTACCACCTCCATTACCTTGCTTGTAGGAAT
>JADHOF010000164.1 GCA_016779125.1 Verrucomicrobiia bacterium
CCGATTTCGCGCAGGCGGGCATCGTAGGTCGCGGCCTCGTCGGGCGTGTCGTCGGCCTCTTTGGGGTCGCGGTAGGGCAACGAGAAGCGTTGGCTTGAACCGTGGGCCAACGGGCAATGCTGATCCGCGTGCGTGCAGGTCATGATCGCGATGTAACCGGAATCCGGATTGCCGTCCTCATTGTAGACCTTGGACCACGCGCGGATCGGCGGGGTTCCGGTCGAGCAGGTGATTTCGTAGATTGGATTGGTTCCGCCGCTGACATTCGTGACTTCGAAGCCCGCCCGCTGAAACGCGGCGACAGTGCGCTCGTTGCACGCGGTGGCTTCTGTTCCGCCCGAGCAGCAAAGGAGCCCTTCGACGCCGTAATATGCGGCGGCGGTCGCGGCGAGCACCTGGCACAGATGGCTGCGGCGCGAGTTGTGCGTGCAAATGAAGGTGAGCGGCACCGTTTGTTGGACGGATGACTCGGCTACGATGAGCGCGGCGAGGCGTGTCAACGGGGCGAGGCGCTCGGGGTGAACGCTCCGCGTGGTCAACTCCTCGGCGAGGGGCAACAGGTTTGGGTAGAGGGTCATCGGGTCGGGGATTTCGGGGCGAGGTTGATGACGGCGCGTGGGCAGCAGCCGTCGCTTTTTGCGAGTCTTTTCAGCAACGCCGCACGTTTGCGTTGATCCTTGCGGAAGAGTTGCATTTCGTTGCGGCAGTCCTGGAGGCATTTCAGATTCTCCTCCAGCAGGGGATGTGGCCGGTCGGGCAGGGCGTAGATGGTCCAGTTGTTCTCGCGGCGCGCCTCGATCAGTTTCAGCCGGCGCATGTAGCCCAGATGCTTGGATGTCTTGACCTGTGGTTCGTTGAGAATCTCCTGAAGGTGGCAGACGCACAAGGGCCCCTCGCGCAGCAGGTTGAGGAGTCGCAGCCGCATCGGGTCGCACAGGCATTTGTAGACCGCAATGACATCCATGTGTCGGAATATTCCTAATGGGGAATATAATGACAAGGGAATAGTGTCAGGGTTTGCGCCCGTCGTGGAATTTGATCTGCTTCGAGCCTTTGCCTGCCCGTAATCGTAATCGTAACTCCGGTTTCGATTACGAGTGGGAGCAGGAGGTTACATCCGGCCGTGGCGGACGATGGAGATGAGGAGACCGAAGGCCATCAGGGCGGACAGGATGAAGCCGATGAGGCCAAGGATTGGGATTTCGGCGAGGTCGAGCTTGGCGTGGACGATCAGGGCGGAGCCGATGATGAGCGAGGCGAGGACCAGCGAGTAGGAGATGCGGTTGCTGACCCGTTCGGCCGAAATGATCGCGGGTTCGAGGCCACGGTGCTGGAAGTTGATCCGGGCGTCGCCGGTTTTGATCTGCGAGATGATGCGGCGGAGTTCGGCGGGGAGATCGCGGGCGAGGTCGCTGAAATCGCGTCCGAATTCCAACACGCTTCCCGCGAAGCGTTCGGGTCTCAGCCGGGCCATGCGGGCCTTGCGCATGAAGGGTTCCGCCTGTTCGACGAGATTGTGGGCGGGATTCAGGTGCCGGACCAGCTCCTCGGTCAGGCTGAGCGCCTTGAGCATGATGAACAGGTCGGGAGGCAGGCGGAGGCGGTTCTTGGCGGTCAGTTCGAAGAGTTCCGTGACCAGTTTGCCGAACTTCAGCTCGCCGACGGGCCGGTAGAAATGTTGGTGCATGAAATCCGCGATGTCGGACTCAAGGCCTTCGCGTGAGGGTTCCCCCTCGGAGCCCGGTTCGGCGAGTTTGAGCAGGGCGTTGGTGACGCTGACCTCGTTGCGGCGCGCGATTCCCCAGACCAGGTCGACGAAGGTTTCCCGCGTGCGGTTGTCGAGGAAGCCCATGAGGCCGAAGTCGAGGAAACAGATGCGGTTGCCGGGGAGGATATGGATGTTCCCGGGATGCGGGTCGGCGTGAAAGAAGCCGTGCTCGAAGATCTGCTTCATCACGAGATCGGCGATGCGCACGGCGATCTCTTTGCGGTCCAGCTGGGCTGCGGCGAGTTTTTCGAGGCTGGAGACCTTGATTGCGTCGATGAACTCCATGGTCAGCACACGTCCGGTGGAGGCCGCGTAATAGACCTTGGGAATATAGATCGTTTCGTCCTCCTCGAACTGCCAGGCAAAACGTTCGAGGTGGGCGGCTTCGCGTGAGAAATCGAGTTCCTTTTCCAGGCTGCGCGCGAGTTCGTCGACGACGCCCGTGGGCCGGTGGATTGCCCAGCCCTCGAGATGACGTTCGGCCATGCGCGCGATCTGTTGCATGATCTCGAGGTCGAGCGCGGCGTTTTGGGCGATGCCCGGGCGCTGGACCTTGACGACAACGGGTTCACCCGTGCGGAGCACCGCCTGATGGACCTGGGCGATGGAGGCGGCCCCGAGGGGCTTGCGTTCGATGGTCTGGAAGATGGTTGCGACGGGGGCGTCCAGCTCCTTCTCAATGACGGCGGCGAGTTGATCGAAGGAGATGGGCTCCACCTCGTCCTGAAGTTTGCTGAGTTCGTCGGTGAATTCCTTGGGCAGGAGCTGGGTGCGCGAGGCGAAGAGTTGGCCGAGTTTTACGAAGGTGGGGCCGAGTTCCTCGCAGGCGCGGCGCAGCCTCTCCGGCTGGGACATCGCGCTGATCGCCGATTGCTCCTCGCGATCCTGCAGGAAGGGAATGCGGCGGACGCGTGGCAGGCCGATCTTGGTGGTGAGATCGTGAAAGCCGTATTTCAGGAAAACGCTGACAATCTGCCTGAAGCGTTGGGCGTGTTGGAGCGTCCGGCCGAGTTTGCGAAAGCGGCTGAAGGTCATGCGGATTAGTCCACGATGCGGAGGACGCGGTTGTTGTAGCTGTCGACGATGTAGAGGAGGCCGTCCGGTCCGATCGTGACACCGTGCGGGCGGGCGAGTTCCACCTGCAAGGGATCGCCGCCGACGCCCTTCGTGCCGCGTTTGCCGGTGCCGGCGACACGAATGATCCGACCGTCGCCGGGCTGATAGCGTCGGATCAGGTGGTTTTCGGCGTCGGCGATGATGACGTTGTCCTGGAGGTCGATGCAGATGTGTTTGGGGCCGTTCATGGTGGCTTCGATGGCCGGGCCGGCATCTCCGCTCGCGCCCTTTTTGCCGGCGGCGTTCACGACGGTGCGGATGCGGCCGTCGGGCGTCACGACGCGGAGCGCGTGTCCGCCGCGTTCAAGGATGTAGACATTGCCCTTGCGATCGACGGCGACCGCACGCGGATCGGTCAACGGGGAATCGGCGGCGATGCTTCCGTCCTCGGGGCGGCCTTTGTCGCCGTTGCCGGCGATCGTCCGGATGATGCCCGTCGCCAGATGAATGGCGCGGATTCGTCGGTTGTGGAGATCGGCGAGGTAGAGCTGTTCGCTTTTGAAATCGAGCGTCGCGCAATAGATGCCGCCGAGCAGCGCCTTTGTCGCTGGACCGCCGTCGCCGGCGAAGCCCTTCTCGCCGGTGCCGGCGATCGTGGTGGAGGTGAGCGAACCTCGTGAGAGCTTGCGGATGCGGTTGTTCCAGGTGTCGGCGAGGTAGATGTCGTCGTTTGAGGCAATCGCCAGGTTGTGAACGCCGTTGAATGTGGCTTCGAGCGCGGGTCGATTGTCTCCACCGTAGCCTTTTTCACCCGTGCCTCCCACCACTTGGGCGACGTTGTCCCGGTTGACCAGCCAAAGCCGGTTTCCTTGCGCCATCTCGACGATGTAGGCGAATCCGCGCGAGTCGAAGCCGATACCAAACGGCTCGCGTAGCTCGATGTTTTTGGCAGGGCCCCGGCCGTTGATGTTTCCGCCGCCCGCGACCTGTTCAATCTGGGAGGCGGGGGCCTGGGCGGAGAGGCCCAGGAGGAGAGCTAGGGTGCGAACGCGGATGCCTTTCATGAAAGGCATCCAGCATAGTCGCGTCGGGCGATTGCGCCACTTCCAAAACGCCCGAAGCCGGGGGATGCCCGATGGCGCGTTCAGGGGGGCGTTTTTCGATGTTTTCCTTCCCATTGGATGGGGTGGCGGCTATATCCCTCGGCCGGTGAACCTGCCTCAAAGCCACGTCCGGCAGCGGGTTTGCTGCGAACGATTGTTCGGTTGGCAGAGAATCGAATTATGAAGATTGGCATTATTGGTCTGGGCTATGTAGGCCTGCCGTTGGGGCTCCAATTCGCCCGATCGGGCGTCGAAGTTCTGGGGCTCGACATCGACCAAAGCAAAATTGACGTTTTGAACGCCGGCGGGAGCTTTATTGAGCATATCCCGGCCGCGAATGTGAAGGAACAGGTGGACGCGGGGCGTTTTTCAGCCACGGTCGATTTCGCCCGTGTGAAGGAGGTTGAGGCGGTCCTGATCGCCGTGCCGACGCCGCTGAACAAGAACCGCGAGCCGGACATCTCCTACGTTCTGAAATCCGGCGAGGCCATTGCCCCTCATCTGCCAAAGGGCATCACGGTGGTGCTTGAGTCCACGACCTATCCGGGCACAACCGACGAGCCGTTGCGAGAGGTTCTGGAAAAGGGATCCGGATTGAAAGCCGGTGTTGATTTCCATCTCGCCTATTCGCCGGAACGGGAAGATCCGGGCAATCCGGACAGCAAGGTCGCGATCATTCCGAAGGTGATCGGCGGCTACACCCCCGCGTGTTTGGAGAAGGCGATGGCGGTCTATGGCACGGCGATCAAGACGCTGGTGCCGGTGTCCTCGTGCCGCGCCGCCGAGGCGACGAAGCTGCTCGAAAACATTTTTCGCGGGGTCAACATCGCCCTCGTCAACGAGCTCAAGCAGGTTTACGCCGCGATGGATATCGACGTCTGGGAGGTGATCAACGCCGCCAAGACGAAGCCCTTCGGATACATGGCCTTTTATCCCGGTCCGGGGCTTGGCGGGCATTGCATTCCGATTGATCCCTTTTACCTGACGTGGAAGGCCCGTGAATTTGATCAAAGCACGAAGTTCATCGAACTCGCCGGCGAGGTGAACACCGCGATGCCGATGTATGTCGTCCATCAGACGATCGAGGCGTTGAACTCGATGAAAAAGTCCGTCAACGGCAGCCGGATTCTGATGATGGGAATCGCCTACAAGCCCAATGTCGATGATGATCGGGAATCCCCGAGCTACCACCTGCTTGACTACTTTTCGGAGCGCGGCGGGGAGCTGGATTATTACGATCCACACGTGCCCGTGATCCGGCCGAGCCGCGAGCATCCGCACTGGGCGGGCAAGAAGTGCGTGCATTGGAACAAGGAAACGATTTCCAGCTATGATGTGGTTGTGATCGCGACCGACCACAAGAAGGTCGATTACGCCGAACTGGCGCAATGGGCGCCTCTCATCGTCGACACGCGAAACGCCATGAAAGGCATTGAAACAAAACCCGGCCAACTCTGGCGGGCCTGAGAGCGGCCGCTCCCGTCACAGCGTCGCCCCAACGAACCATGTCGGCATTTGAAAAACTGAAGGATGACCTCAAGGCCAATCCGAAGCGATGGCTGGTGACGGGCGGCGCGGGCTTTATCGGCTCGAATCTGGTTGAGCACCTCCTTCGCCTGAACCAGACGGTTGTCTGCCTGGACAACTTTGCCACCGGTTTTCGTCGGAATCTCGACGCGGTGAAGAAGGGTTTTAATGCCGCTCAATGGGCCCGGTTTTCTTTCATTGAGGGCGACATCCGGCTGATGAATGTCTGCCGCGACGCGTGCGACGGAGTCGATTACGTGTTGCATCAGGCGGCGCTGGGCTCCGTGCCCCGCTCGGTCAAGGACCCGAACACCTCCAATGAGGCGAATGTCTCCGGTTTTCTGAACATGATCGTCGCCGCGCGCGACGCCGGTGTGCAGCGATTCGTTTACGCGAGCAGCAGTTCGGTTTACGGAGACCACCCGGATCTGCCGAAGGTGGAGGACAAGATTGGCAACGTGCTGTCCCCCTACGCCGCAACCAAGAAATTCAACGAGATCTACGCGGACATCTTCGCTCGCGCCTACAATTTTCGGACCATCGGCCTGCGTTACTTCAACGTCTTTGGTCCGCGTCAGGATCCGGATGGGGCCTATGCCGCCGTGATCCCGAAATGGGTGGCGGCCATTCTGAAGAAACAGGAGGTCGGGATCTTTGGCGATGGGGAGACCAGTCGCGACTTTTGTTACATCGAAAACGTCGTGCAGGCCAACCTGCTGGCCGCGAGCGCGACCAGCGACGAGGCGACGAATCAGGTCTACAACGTCGCGGTCGGCGATCGCACGACCTTGAACGAGCTTTATCAGGCGATTCAAAAAGGACTGCGCGAGCGTGACCCGGGTCTGCCTGAGCAGAAGCCGAAGTATCAGGATTTCCGCGTCGGAGACGTTCGTCATTCCCTGGCGAACATCGACAAGGCCCGCACGTTGCTGGGCTACGAACCGACCCACACGATTGATCAGGGACTCGAACTGGCGCTTGACTGGTATAAGGCGAACGTCGCTTGAAGCCCTCCAACCCAATGGCCGACGCTATCGAAGCAAAACCGGCGCTCGCCACCGCCGAGCGCGTCATCAAGCCCAAGAAGGGGCTCATTTCAATCGATTTCGCCGAGTTGTGGCGGTATCGCGAATTGTTCGTCTTCCTCGCCTGGCGCGACGTTCTGGTCCGCTACAAGCAGACCTTTCTTGGCATCGCCTGGGCCGTCCTCCAGCCCTTGGCAACTGTCGGGATCTTCACGTTCATTTTTGGCTACGTGAACAAGAACGCGGAGCAGAATGGAATGACGGTGTTCGAATATGCCGTCATGTGCATGGCCGGGATGCTTCCGTGGCAGTTTTTCTCCAACGCCATGCGGGAGAGCAGCAACGCGCTGGTCGCCAACGCGCAGATGATTTCGAAAATCTATTTTCCCCGGCTGATCGTCCCGTCGAGTGCGGTGCTCAGCGGGACGGTCGACTTTCTTGTCGGGGCCGTGATCATGGGGGTGATGATGGCTTTTGCCGGCACGGCGCTTCGGCCCCATCTCTTCATGCTGCCGTTGTTCTTCTTGGTCGGATTTCTCGCGGCCTTTGCGATCGGGCTTTGGTTGAGCGCGTTGAATGTCAAATATCGTGACGTGAAATACGTCGTCCCGTTTCTGGCGCAAATGGGGTTGTTGGTGAGTCCCGTCGGGTTTCCGGCCAGCGCGATTCCCGAGAAGTATCTCTTTTGGTACAACCTGAATCCGATGGTCGGCGTCATCGACGGTTTCCGGTGGAGCATCTTTGGCGCGAAGTTTGAACCGTACTGGCCCGGCTTCACCGTCAGTCTCACGGTAACACTGCTGTTGCTCGTGACCGGGGCGCTCTTCTTCCGCAATTCCGAGAAAACGTTCGCCGACGTCATTTGAGCCATGTCGAACCCGATCATATCTGTCCGCGGAATCGGCAAGGAGTACCAGCTTGGCGCGACCTTGCAGCACGACACCTTGCGGGACCAGATCACGCACGGGGTCAGGAGCCTGTTCGGTGGTGGCAAACGGCCCGAGAAGGCGAAGAACAGTTTTTGGGCGCTCAAGGATGTCTCCTTCGATCTGAACGCCGGGGAAGCGATCGGGATCATCGGTCGCAATGGAGCCGGCAAGTCGACGCTCCTCAAGGTTCTCAGCCAGATCACCGAGCCCACCGAGGGCGAAATCCGCGTCCGGGGTCGTCTCGCGAGCCTGCTTGAGGTCGGCACCGGTTTTCATCCGGAACTCAGCGGCCGTGAAAACATCTTTATGAACGGCGTCATCCTCGGGATGACCAAGGCTGAAATCACGAAGAAGTTCGACGAGATTGTCGCCTTCGCCGAGGTCGAAAAATTTCTCGATACGCCCGTCAAGCGTTACTCGTCCGGGATGTATGTCCGGCTTGCCTTCGCGGTCGCCGCCCATCTGGAGCCGGAGATTCTGGTCGTGGACGAGGTGCTTGCCGTGGGGGACGCGGCCTTCCAGAACAAGTGTCTCGGCAAGATGGAAGACGTCGCGAAAAAAGGCGGTCGCACCGTTCTGTTTGTCAGTCACAACATGGCGGCCGTGCAGGCCTTGTGTGGACGAATCATCCACATGAAGCAGGGACGCAAGGTTGGAGATGGCGATGTCAACGAGCAGGTCAACGCCTATCTGGGTGAGATCAAACAGCCGACGACGGGCGCGGGTGCCGAGTCCGTTCCGTTGGGCAAGGTGATCACGCTCAATCAACTTGATTTCACGCCGAACCCCGTGACCTCGGGCAAGGACCTGAAATTCAGCGTCGAGCTTGGTTCGAACCGAAAGACGAACCTCTCCGAACTCGCCGTGCTGATTTATTCCGTCTTTGGGGCGCGGATCGCGATCCTCGACCTGCGGCGTCCCGACGGGCAGATGAGCATCGACCCCGACAATCCGTATCGCATCAGCGGCACCATCAAGGATCTGCCGCTCGTTGAAGGGGATTACCGAATCGGTCTCTTCCTGAACTGCGCCGAATACTACGGGGACTATCATGACCTCGCCTCCTTGACCGTGTCCGCCGCGATCCGGGAAAACGCGTTGCCCCCTTACCCGGCGCATTATCGCGGGGCGCTCGAACTCGACTACGACGTGGAGTTTTAGAATGGCCGACCCGCTGCGAATCTTGTGGCTCAAGACCGGGCCTCTGCATCCCCTCGACACGGGGGGGAAGATTCGCACCTACAACATGCTCCGCGAGCTGAAGCGGAACAACGAGCTGACCTACCTTTCCCTTTGGCCGGATGGCACGCCCGGGGAGGCCCGCGCGCAGGCGTCTGAATATTCCGACAGGCAGATCTGGGTGCCCTGGAAGGAAACCCGCAAGAGGTCGTTCAAGTTTTTTGTCGAACTTGCCTCGAACTTCCTGATGACGGGCCTGCCCTACGCGATCGAGAAATACCGTTCGCATCTGTGGCGGGACGCGATCCGTCGGGCCGACGAATCGGGCGATCATGATCTGATTGTTTGCGACTTTCTGACGCCTGCCGTGAGTCTGTTTCCCCCCGGACACAAACCCCGGCTGCCGGTGCTGTTGTTTCAGCACAACGTCGAATCACTCATCTGGCAGCGCACCGCGGAGAATTCCAGCGGCCTTTCAAAGCCCTATTTTCGAAGCCAATGGCAGCGCATGTTACGCTTTGAGATCGAGTCCTGTCGTGCCGCAGGGCAGGTCTGCACGGTCTCCGAGGAGGATGCCCGGCTGCTGCGCGAGGAACTCAAACTCAAAAACGTTTGCGGGGCTGTACCGACCGGCGTTGATATCGACTTTTTTCAGGAAAGCACCGAGCCCCGCGTACCCAAGTCGCTGGTCTTCCTCGGCTCGATGGATTGGATGCCGAACATTGACGGCATTGTCTGGTTCGCCGAGAAGATCTGGCCCCGCGTGAAGGAGAAGCACGCGGACGCGACGTTGACGATCGTCGGTCGACGACCGGTCCCCAAGGTGTTGGAGCTGGCGGCGAATGATCCCGGAATCGTCGTCACCGGTACCGTGCCCGATGTCCGGCCGCATCTGGCGAACGCGTCCCTCATGATCGTGCCGCTTCGCGTGGGCGGCGGCACCCGTATCAAGATCTTTGAAGGCATGGCGACCGGCATTCCTTGCCTTTCAACCCGTATCGGGGCCGAAGGGCTGCCTGTCACGGACGGCAAGGACCACCTTCTCGCCGACGAGCCCGCCGATTTTGCCGCCGCGATTGACCGGTGTTTTTCGGAACCGAAGTTCGCCGCAACGCTTGGCGGGGCGGGGCGCGAGCTCGTGGCTTCGAAGTATTCCTGGGAGAAGATAAATGAAGTTTTCGAGGGTTATTGCCGCGCGGCGGTGAAAGCCGAGGATTGAACCGCAGGACACGCACCCCATAATCCGAACTAACGATGGCTTCCCGGATCAAGATTCAAATCAAGGATGGCTTGAAATACAGCCCGCGCAT
>JADHOF010000165.1 GCA_016779125.1 Verrucomicrobiia bacterium
GGGCGTTAGCTTCCGCTGAGATTGGGGCAGATCAAGGGAAAATCGGAGCGGAATCGGGTCGAAAGAATCGCGGCCGCTGGTTGGGGCGCGCGGAGTCCGTTGCGCCGGATCGGCTTTGAAATGAGCAGGGGCTCAGAGTGAAGAAAATCCAGTCCCGACTCCTTTTGCCCACTTGACGTGCGCCCCGATGAGTGACCCCGGCGGTCGTGTTCCGGCGGTCGACAGGGGGCGGTGGGTTCGGCAGGGTGTTGGGACATCATGGAATTTTTCGCGGCTGCTGATTGGATCGTCATTGTCGTCTATATGTTCGGGATTGTCGGACTGGGTGTCTGGTTTGGCCGGGGACAGAAGACGACTCGGGACTACTTTCTGGGTGGGCGGGATATTCCGTGGGTCGGGGTGGCGTTTTCGATTCTCGCGACCGAGACGAGCGCGTTGACTTTCATCGGGGTGCCGGCGATGGCGTTTGGCGGGGATCTGACCTTCATTCAGATCATCGTGGGCTACGTCCTCGCGCGGGTGGTGCTGGCGGTGGTGATGGTGCCGCATTATTTCAAGGGGGACGTTTACTCGCCTTATCAGTTGTTTGACCGGGCTTTTGGTCGGGGAGCGAAGCGGACGGTGTCGGTCTTTTTTCTGTTGGCCGGGACATTGGCGGCGGGTGTTCGGGTTTACGCCACGTGCATTCCGATCGAGATGATGCTGAAGGACGCGCTGCCTGCGGCATTGGGGGATCCGATTCTACAGGCGATCGTGATCTTTGTCGGGTTGGCGCTGATCTACACGTATTTCGGCGGGATTCGTGCGGTGGTCTGGACGGACGCGGTTCAATTCTGCCTGCTGATCGGGGGCGGTGTTTTCGCCCTGGTGTATTTGTCAGGAATTGAAGGGGCGGGATGGGCCTATTATGTCGAACGGGGGGGCACCGAAGGCAAATTGAAGTGGTTCGACGGTTCGTTCTCGTGGACGGCCCCGTTCAACATCTGGATGGGGGTGATCGGCGCGACCTTTCAGGTGCTTTCATCGCACGGTGTGGATCAATTGAACGTGCAGCGGGTTCTGGCGTGCAAGGATGTGCGCGACGGGCGACGGGCGTTGATTTTGAGCGCGGTGCTGATCCTCCCGATGTTTCTGCTGTTCCTGTTGGTGGGCGGCGTGTTGTGGGCTTACGCGCAGGTGCACGGTCTGGAAGTGCCGTTGAACGCGGCGGGCGCGCCCAGGAATGATCACGCGTTTCCGTTGTTCATTCTGACGATGATGCCGGCCGGGGTGAAGGGCTTGTTGGTGGTCGGGATTCTTTCCGCCGCGATGTCGTCGGTGAGTTCCGCGCTTTCCGCGCTTTCGTCCGTTTCGACGATGGATCTTCTCAAGGAGTTGAAACCGGAACGTTCGGATGAATGGTATCTGCGGCTCAGTCGACGGAGCACGTTGATCTGGGGGATGGCGCTGATCGCGGTGGCTTATGGCTGCAAGGGACATGATCGCGTGATCAATGTGGCGTTTTCTCTGGCGGGGATCACCAGCGGCGGAATGTTGGGTGGGCTTGTCTTGGTGCTGTGGTGGAAACGCGGGCCCGGGCTGCCGGTGATCGCCGGCATGCTGGCGTCTTTGGCGGTCATGACGGGAGTGAAGCTGTGGTCCTCGATCTACTGGCCCTGGTACACGATGATCGGATGCGCGGTCTGTGTGGGGGTGGCGTTCTGCCTGCGTGGAATCTTGTCGGCCGGAGACGAAAAAAGCCCGCCCGTGGGACCATAGAAATGGATCTCCACGAGCGGACTTTGAAAGAATCAGCCCCGGCATCGCCGTAGAGAAGCAGCTCCCTTGAACATCAAGGAAACCAGGTGGGGCCCAATCAGTGGCTTACGCCTTCCAGCGAAGGCCTGACGGCCAACACTGAAGTCAAGGCCCCATGCGTAATAGATTACGGTCCAGGGAATTTGCCTCGGATTCACGAACGGGCTAGGGCTGAAATTCGAAGATTCTGAAAGAGCGGGAACCGGAGTTCCTAAATACGCTGGGAATATCGACCATGATCCGGATTGCTCAAGCGATTTGTCGAAAAAGTTGTTCCCGTATTTCATGTAGGCGGCGATTTGAAACAAAAAATCGGCTTGCGGCCGGCGGTGCCCGCCCTTCAGCGTCCGAAGCATGAGTCCATCCGTTTGCAGATCGTTTTGGTTCACGCTTCTTTTCGTTTCCGCCCAACTTTGCTCAATCGCCGAGGGCTGGAAGGCCGGGGTTGCGACAACGTTGATCACGCCTGAAAAACCGATGTGGATGGCGGGCTATGGCGGGCGCACGGAACCGGCCTCCGGTGTTCGGCATCCGTTGTGGATCAAAGTCCTGGTGGTCGAGGACGCGGGCGGCCGTCGCGGCGTCGTGATGAGCAGCGACACATTGGGGATCCCGAGGACGATTTACGAAAACACCGTGTCCGCCCTGGGTGCGAAGCATGGGCTGGAGCCGTCGCAGATCATGTTGCACGCGTCGCACACGCACTGTGGGCCGGTGCTGCGCGGCGCGCTTCACGACATCTATCCTCTGGACGGCGAGCAGCTTCGATTGATCGGGGAGTATTCTGCGAAGCTTGAGGAGGGGATTGTCGAAACGGTCGGGCGAGCGATCGCCGATCTGGCACCGGCAAGACTGTTCGCGGGGCAGGGTGTCACGCGCTTCGCGGTGAATCGGCGGAACAACGTCGAAGGCGACGTGCCGCGATTGCGGGAGGAAGGGGCGCTGCTGGGACCGGTCGATCACTCGGTGCCCACATTGGTGGTGCGAAGGCCGGATGGCGCCCTCAAGACGGTCGTGTTCGGATACGCGTGTCACAACACGACCCTGAGTTTCAACGAGTGGTGCGGGGACTACGCGGGCTTTGCCCAGCTGGCGTTGGAACGCAGTCATGCCGGCGCGGTCGCGATGTTTTTTGCAGGGTGCGGTGCGGATCAGAATCCTCTGCCCCGGCGAAGCGTCGAGTTGGCGCAGCGATACGGGGGCATGCTGGCCGCTGCGGTGGAGGAGGTGCTGTTGGATTCTCCCACTGAACTCGCGCCCGAACTGCGAAGCGCGCTCGAGCTTGTGCCGTTGAAATTGGGGGCGGCTCCGACGCGGACCGAGTTGGACGAGATCGCGAAGGGGCCGGACTCGAACTACCGTGTGAGGTGGGCGAAACGGCTGCTTGCGGAACTTGATGCGGGAAAACCCTTCCAGCGTGAATATCCCTATCCGGTGCAGGTTTGGAGTCTGGGCGGGCAGCGATGGATCGCTCTTGGCGGGGAGGTGGTTGTGGACTACGCCCTGCGTTTCAAGGCCGAGTACGGGACGGGCACCTGGGTGGCCGGGTATTGCAACGACGTGATGGCCTATATTCCGTCGCGGCGGGTTCTCATGGAAGATGTCCCTCCGCGCGCATCGAAGCGGTGGGGTTACGAGGGGAACACGTCGATGATGGTTTACGGGCTGCCGGCTCACCGGTGGGCCGACGATGTGGAGGATGTGATCGGCTTCGCAGTACGGCGGCTCCTCGGTCGCCTTTCCGAATAGGTGTCCGAGGATTCAGCGGTCGGGACTCGGAGGCGCGGTTTTGTCGCTCCTCACGACACGGATGTGGTGATCCACGATCTCCGGAATGTTGACTCCATCCCCTCCCGTAAAACCGGACACGACCTGGCCCGTTGTGGTGCGGAAATCAATGTCGACCATCTGTTGGCGGGGCATGTGGCACTGCGCGCAGTTGTCGGCAAAATGCTCCCGTCTGTCCGGCGTGACGGCGTTGCAGTCGTCGATTTCGTGGCAGGTCTGGCAGCGTCTCGCGAAGAGTTTTTTGTCTCCGCGTTCCTTCCGATGGGGATTGTGACAGTCGGTGCAATGCAGGCTTTCGCTCCGGGTAAAACAGGCGCTGAGGCTGAGGCGCTGAAGTTGGTTGTTGGAATGGGCTCCCACCTTGTCCGTGCCGCCATCCTCCGTGTTCACGCCTCCGTGGCATTGCGAGCAGAGCATGTCCCTCTTCGCAGCCGGCAGTTTTCGCGGATCGAGGATGTGCTTCGCCTGCTTGTCGGTGGGATGGGTACGGTGGTGTTGAACGTGTTGCGCGCCTTCACCATGGCAGCGTTCGCAGGTCACGCCCGGCACGATGTGGCGTGATTTGAAACGATGATTCTTCTCCCCTTCGCTTTCGGGGATGTAGCCGGTCGTGTGGCAGTCCAGGCAACCACTGTTCACGGGGCGCGCGAAGAAGGCCTGGCCGTCCATGTACCCCGGGCTGTAAACCCAGGAGCGTGCGGTCGTGTAGTAGGTGACGGGGAGTTCGAAGAGGGCGTCCTTCACCCAGGTGGCGTAGGTTTGGGCCATTTTGCCGGAACCGAGAATGAGGTCGATGGTGGCGCGATGGCTTTCGCGTCCGTTCTGAACGGCGCTTTGGAAAAAGCGGCCGGCGTCTTCCAGCATTTCGAAGGACAATGCCGGATCGCCGGTGCCCATGCGGTTTCCCGGAGCGTGATAGTCCCCCAGAAGCGAGTCTCCTGAAGCGAAGCGGCTCGTGTTGTAGTGGGCGGAGTGCAGGGCGCTCTTCCAATTCTCCGCGTGGCATTCGCCGCAGACGGCAGCTCCGACCCATCGTGATTTTTCCTCATCAGTCGCCTCGGGAGAGGGGTTGGTGATGATCGGGAAGGCCACACGTTCGTCCTGCGCCACGGCAAAAGGCCTGGCTCCTCCATTCGGAGAGGGCGCGTTGGGCGGAGAGGTTGCTGCCGCCGGCGATGTCGAAAGGGGGGCGGTGGCCGGCGTCGGGCGAGGTGTTGCGGTCGGCGCGTTGGCGGGAGGTTCGTTTTTGCCGAACCAGAGAAGTGCCGCCGCAGCAGCAATGGCACCCAGCCAAGGCCAGACATTGCCGCTCTTCTCGTTGTCTTCAACGCGCATGTCCGCTGGTGATATTACACCGTGGCTGCTTGCACAACGACCGGGTGAGCGAACGGGGTCTCGCGCCGGCGGCGGATTACTTCACGAGCCAGGAGTAGTAGCCGGGCCAGTCGCCTCCCTCGGCCTGAAGTTCGGCGCAGCGGTTGCGCATGTACTGGCCGATGGGATGCGCCACCTTGGCGAAATGCAGGGTGGCTTCGGCAAAGCGACCGCGAAGGTAGAGGTCCAGCGCGGTTTCGTAGAATTCCTTGTCGGAGTCGGGAATGTCGCCGATGGCGTAGATGTTTTCCGGATTCTTGCGGCCCTTGACCTGAACTTTGTCGATGCGAATGACGTCGGGCAACATGTCACGAGGAAGCATGCGGACGCAGGATTCGGAGACGATCACCTCCACAGGATAGTAGCGGGTGAGCCCCTCAAGGCGCGCGGCCAGATTCACCTCGTCGCCGAGAATCGTGAAGTTGAAGCGGTCCTCCGTGCCGATTGCGCCGGAGACGATCTCGCCGTAGTTGATGCCCGCGCCGAGTTCGAAGAAGAGCTGGCCGGAAGCGCGGCTGTTTTCCTTGAGCTCGTTCAGCTTTATCCGTGCGTCCCGATAACAGCGTACGGCTGCGGCTGCAGGCTCGGCGATGGAAACGGGGCAGTTGAAGACCGCGAGAATCGCGTCTCCGATGTAGTTGGCGATGAAGCCCTCGTGTTCGGTGATGGCCGCGTCGATATGGGCGATGTGCTCGTTTAGGGTGCGCAGGAGCTGATCGGGGGAAACCTTTTCGGCCGCGCTGGAAAACCCGCGGATGTCGAAGAAAAGAATGGCGGTTTCATTGAGGGTACCCTTGAGGAGATCTTCGGGTTTCTGGTCGCGCAGCACCTTTTCCCGGACCTGGGGAGACACGATCTTGTTGAGCATTCCCTCCGCCTTTTCGATGTCGTTGGCCTGTTCGGCCCGCACCTTCTGCGAGGAGGTCACCTTGCCCATCTGTTCGAAAAGCAGGGAGCGCAGGATGGCCGGATGACCGTCCAGAACCTTGTTGAACGCGTCGGCCATGATCTTGAGGGCCTCGACTTCGGAAAGGGCCTTGATGCTGGCGGACCGGGGGCTTCTGGTAAGGACCCCCATTTCCCCGATCACGCTGCCGGATCCCGAGGTGTCGATCCGGAAATCGCCCTTCAGAATTTCGACCTCACCCCAGGTGACAAAGAAGATGCTGTCCGACGGTTCCCCCTCGCGGATAAAGACCTGCCCGGGCTCGAAGCGCTCGACTATGGCCGTTGCCATGAGTTCCTCCATCACCTCCGGCGGAAGATGTCCGAGCAACGGATTCTTTTCCGGATTCAACTGCATTATTGTTCGTTCGCCCATGATGATTTCCTACCCGAGTGGTCCGTTTAAAAACTTGAGGGCCAAGTGATTGATCACGAGGTGCGCGGTGTTGTCCACGATCACGACGAGCCAAAATTTCACGTGGGCCGGCGTGTCGGCGGCGTAGCCCGTTTCCGGATCGTGTTCTGGTCTTCCGGGGCCGAACCAGAAGACGTTCTTGAAGCGGCACAGATGGTTTGCCAGGCGCAGCCGGTCGATCAGGGCATGGGTGCCGAAGATGACGGCAAAAGCTTCCCATCGCTGGATCACGAGGAGGAAGGGCAGTGAGTAGACGGCAGCATGGAAGGTTGCCCAAAACCAGCTCCGCACCTTGCGCAGCGCCATCTGCTCGGTCTGGAGCACATAGTCGCCGATCAAATGCAGTAAAAGTTCGTGCACAATCAGTTGTTGGGGTTGTTGTTGGGGAGCGGGGCGTTGGGTGGTTGTATCAGACGAAAATAGCGGTAGCCGGCCGAAGCCGGGAGCGACACTTCGAAGGCACCGCCGTGGATGTGCTTGTAATGCTCGTGCGCGGTCCAGTCCGCGTCCGGGCCGACGCGGGTCGCGGCCTGCACGACGTAGCCGTCAAAGAAGGTCGGCCATGTCAGTTCGACCACGTCCCGCCGGTAGTTCACACTGACCTGGGGACGGACCTTGCCGAGCCGGCTCTGCCGGAAAAGGTCCGCGATCGTGGCAGGGGAAAGGGCTGACCCGAAGCAGGCAAACTCGTCGATCGACCCGGCGAAGCTTCTGAGGATTGGGTCGGCGGACGAGCCCAGCACGAGATCCGAACCGCCCGTGGAAAAGGTGGCGGGGAAGCTTTCCAAGGCGACGGGACGGCCATCGAAATAGAGACGGATGACGTTTGCCTCAATCGTCGCTGCGACATGGTGCCAGGTGCCGGCGGAGACGTCGGCTCTGTGTGCGACGGAATGAGCCGGACCAATTGCGGCCGTGGCGCGTGCGTGCAGAAAGCCGGCGGAATACCAGACGTCGAGGCCGCCGCCCGGCATGGAGACGAGCGGTGTGACGGCGCTTCCGGAGTGAAGGTCGGCATTGGGGCGCATCCAAAACTCGATTGAAACCGGACCGTTCACCGGTGGTATCGCCTCCGGAAAACGGAATCCGGTCGCGGACGTCGCACAATTGTAGCCGGCTCCGATGAGGCCGCCCGTGATGTCGACTGTTTCGTCCCCGTTCGCCGCGAAAACCAGGTTGGCCGGGAAGGGGAGTCCGGAATGCGTGGTCACCTGAATCTCATCGAGCACGCCGTCGGTCTGGATCACCAGAACGGCGATTCCCGGCTTGTGCTCAAGCGCGAAGAAACGGTGATCGGTCTGATTGACGTCGCCGCGCGGCGCGACCTGATGCCCGATGCGGCGCCCGTGCGCGTCGTAAACTTCCGCTGACAGGCCCGCTCCGGCACCGGACCAGACAATGCCGACCCTCTCGGGAAGCGCGCCCAAGACATCCCGGGTGAAGCGAAGGACGCGTCCGAAACCGTGGGTGGAAACATTAATGCCGGCCGGCACCGAGCCGTCGGGCGCGAAGCGGCGGGTGAGCCCGTTGGCCAGTTCCGCAGGCCATGGGTTGTCTTCGTCCCCGGAGTAGGAGGCGTAATCCTGAAAGTCGATTTCCGGCGGCGAGGACACGCTGACGCTGGTGCTCGCCCTGCCCAGTGTGCCTGCTGACAGTCTGGGGTCCGAGGGGATGACCTCGGCACCGATGTTGGCCGGGCCTTCAAGCGCGGCCGTGACCCTCATTGAGAGTGTGGCGCTCGCGAGCGAAGGCAGGGTGCCGATTTTCCAGTTGCCCGAAACGGCGTCGACCTCTCCCAGAGTCGCGCTGGCGGACACGCGACTGACTCCGGTGGAGGCGAGGTTTGCCAGGACCAACTCATCCACCGCCTCGCTGCCATAGTTGTGGATTTGAACCGTGACCGGAAAATCGACTCCGGCCGGAATTTCGTCCGGGGCGTTTACAAAAACGGCGAGGACCAGGGAGGACGGAGCCGCGTTGGTGACGTTGGCGGCGATGATGTCGGTCGCGTTGTTTTGATCGTTTGTGAGGAGGTTTGCGGCGTCCGTGGCGAAGACGACTGTCTGGCCGTCGCCGCTGATGAAGGGTGAGAACGAGCGACCGTCGGCGATCTGGCCCGTGTCGGGATTATAGCTCACCAATCGGGTGACGCCGGACTGCCGGTCCCGCAGAAAAACATCGGCGACGCCGTTGGTGTCCGCGTTGCCGGCGATGAGATCGCTGGCTTCGCTGAAGAAGGTCACGTAACGGTTGTCGCGGCTGATGCTGGCGGCGGTGATGCCCGAGAGACCGTTCGCGGTGCCGCCTCCCCCCGCGCGCACGCTGATCAGTTCCGTGGCCCGGGTGGCGCGGTTCCAGAGGAAGACGTCCTGCCGTCCATTGTTGTCGATCGCGGCGAAGTTGGTGGCGATGGAGATGAAGAGAACGTTTTGTCCGTCCGTGCTGAAGACCGGGGATGCGGAGCCCGCGCTGCCCGTGGTGCCGGCGGCGGTGACGCTGACCAGCACGTTTGAGCCGGAGCCGATCTCGCGGAGGTAGACATCGGTTTGTCCGTTGGTATCGACGACATTGATGAGGTCTGTCGCCTGGCTGACGAATGCGACCCTGTCACCACCCGGGCTGATCGCGGGGCCGAAGGAGATGCGGTTTCCGCCGACGCCGTTCGTGTTGGCGCTGGCCAGACTGGTGAAACCCGAGGTCAGGTCTCGCACGAAGACGTCGTTCAGTCCGTTTCCGTCGTTGGTGACGAGATCCGGCGCGGAACTGGAAAAGGCCACGAAGCGTCCGTTTTCCGAAATGACGGGGGTGGCGCTGGAACCGGCGCCCGCGACGCCGTTTGTGTTGACGCTGATCAGCGTGGTGGTGCCGGTGGTGAGGTCTCTGACGAAAACGTCCGACGTGCCGTTGGTGTCATTTGAGGTCAGGTTGTCGGCCGTGCTCACGAAAACCAGCTTGCCTCCGTCCAGACTGAAGGCCGGAGCGAATGAATCGCCTGAGCCGCTGACCCCGACGGGTGTGGCGCTGGCGAGATGCATCCGGTTGACGGAGGTGTCGTAGACGAACAGATCAACGCGCCCGTTGTTGTCGTTGGGAACCAGGTCGGTGGCGGCGCTTTGGAACGCCACGTAGCGTCCGTCCGCGCTGACGACGGGATCGCGTGAGATTCCGTTTCCGGCCGTGCCTGCCGTGTTGACGCTGAGCAGCTTGGTCTCGCCGGTCGCGCGGTCTTTTACGAAAACGTCGGTGATTCCGTTGTTGTCGTTGGTGACGAGGCCGGGCGCATCCGATGTGAACGCCACGAAGCGGGCTTCACGGCTGATGACGGGGTTCACGGAGGCTCCCGCAGCCGTGCCCCCGGGTGTCCCCGTGATTTGTCCGTAGGAAGGCAGGGGGATCTGTGTGTCCACCTTGATGCTGAAACTGCAGGATCCTTGGAGACCGTGATCGTCCGTGAAAACGAGGGTGATCGGAAAGGTTTGTCCGAAGTTGTTCGCGCCGGGCACCCAG
>JADHOF010000166.1 GCA_016779125.1 Verrucomicrobiia bacterium
TTTGCGCCCATTGTCCTTCGTGAGTTTGCCTCATAAGATTTCAACCCTGCTTTACTGCTTCAACGAGGCGGACGAAGTCCTGCTGTTGCAACGGGCAAAAGAGCCGAACCGCGGCCTGTGGAGTCCGCCCGGTGGCAAGCTCAAGACCGAGATCGGCGAGTCGCCGCACGCCTGCGCGTGCCGTGAGGGTCGCGAGGAGACGGGGGTTCAATGGACCCCCGAAGAGCTGCATCTCACCGGAATTATCAGCGAATACGGGTATCAGGGAACCGCGCATTGGTTGATGTTCCTGTTCGAGGTGAAGCCCCGGCTCAAGGAACTGCCGCCCCCCTGCGACGAGGGTCGCTTCGAATTCTACGCCCGCGACACCTTGGCGAAACTTCCGCTTCCCGAGACCGACATCGAAAGTATCTGGCCCTGGTTTTGGAAACATCGAGGCGGCTTTTTCGCGGCGCATTGTCGCTACGACGAAGACGGAAAAATGAACTGGCAACTCCAGGAGTCCCGCCCCGCTTGATGGACGAGAACGAACCCATCATCGATCTGCAGAGCGACGTCTACTTCATGGGCGAAGCCCTGCGGCAGGCGGCGAAAGCCTACGCTGCCGGGGAGGTGCCGGTCGGCGCGGTGGTCGTGCGGGCGGGGCGGATCATTGCCCGCGGATTTAATCAGGTGGAAATGCTCAACGACGCCACGGCCCACGCCGAGATGCTGGCGATCACGGCCGCGGAGAACGCGGCGGGCAACTGGCGGCTCAACGACGCGACGCTCTACGTCACGAAAGAGCCGTGTCCGATGTGCGCCGGAGCGGCCGTGCACGTCCGTTTTCAGCGTGTCGTGTTCGGGGTCGGCGATCCGAAAGGCGGGGCGGCCGGCGGGGCGATGAATCTGCTCCAGTTCCCGACCTTGAACCATCGCTGCGAGATCACCGCCGGCGTCTTGGAGGAGGAAACGCGGATGCTGCTGAAAAGCTTTTTCCAGGAACAGCGGATGGCGAAAAAGCAGGGGCTGAACTGAAATTTAAAGCCGCTCAGACGCGGGCGGCGAGGGCTTCGCTGCTGGATTTGAACACGTCGGCGTGGAGGGAGTTGCCGTGGGAATCCATGGTCACGACGACGGGGAAATCCTTCACTTCGAGTTCCCAGATGGCTTCGGGGGAGCCGAACTCTTCCAGCATGTGAACGTTGATGACGCGGGTGACGCATTCGGCGAGCACCTGGGCGGCGCCTCCGATGCCGTGGAGATAAACGCAGCCGTGTTCCCGGCAGGCTTCGAGCGTTTTCGGTCCCATGCCGCCCTTGCCGATGACGCCGCGCACGCCGAAGTCGCGGATGATCTGCCACTGATAGGGTTCCTCGCGGATGGAGGTGGTCGGGCCGGCGGCGGTGACTTTCCACTCGCCGTTCTCATCCTTCAACACGACCGGGCCGCAATGGTAGATGATGCCGTCCTGAAAGCTGACGCCCTCCGGGAGTTTGCCGCCTTCGTGAAGGTACTTGTGCACGGCGTCGCGGCCGGTGAAGACGCGACCGGAAAGGGCGACTTCATCGCCGACCTTGAGCGCGCGGACCTTTTCTTCTGTGAACGGAAATTCGAGAGCGATCATATCAGTAGAGCCAGTTTTGGATTTCGCCGTTTTGGTTGAGTTCGCAGCCCTGTCTGCGGTAGGCCCAGCACATGTAGCTGACGCTGACGAAGTAGGACGCGGGCACCCGATTCGCCGCGCCGATCTTTGCGCCGAGCAGGGTGGTGTTGCCGCCGAAGCCCATGGGGCCGATGCCGAGTTCGTTGGCGGTCTTGACGATGTCCGCCTCGAGCGCGGCGAGTTCGGGATTCGGATTGGTGTCGTCGAGCATGCGGAGCAGCTGCTCCTTGGAATGGTTGTAGCCGGTGGCGCGGTCGCCGCCGATGCAGATGCCGAGGATACCCGGGCCGCAGCCTTTGCCCTGAGCCTGGACGATGGCGTCGAGGATGACCTTGCGGCAGCCGTCGAGGTCCCGGTTGGCATTGAGCTTGGTGTTCGGCAGGGAGTACTGCGCGCCCACGTTTTCGCAGCCGCCGCCTTTCAGAACGAGGCGCACGCTGATTTTGTCCCCCCGGTGCTGGTGAAAGTGAAACGCGGGAGCCCCCGGGCCGAGGTTGGTGCCGTCGTTTTTGCCGGTCAGGGAATCCACGGAATTCTGCCGTAGGTAGCCGACTTTGGTGGCCTGTTTGACGGCCGCGCGGGCGGCGTCGGCGAACTCGATCTGATCCAGTCCCACGGGACAATCGATATAGAAAAGAATGCTGCCCGTATCCTGGCAGATGGGTTGGGATTTTTGTTTCGCGAGTTCGATGTTGCGCTCGATGATTTTAAGCGCGGACTCCGCGATGGTGCCCTTTTTCTCGTTTTCCAGGGCGGTGAGGATCGCCCTTTGCACGTCATCGGGGATTTCTGCGGACGTGCGGCGGATCAGTTCGATGAGCGATTCGGTCAGTGCGTTCATGGCCACGATGGAGGCGACGTTAGGTATTCCGGTTTTCGCTGTCAAATTTCCGCGCAATTACTAGTCTCCGCGCCGTGGCGACCGACAAAGACAACCGGCTGGCGCGCCTGCCCGGCATCCTTCCGTTTCTCATCAGCGCGGCGATTCTCGACGTGATCGGATACCTGATCATGCAGTCGAGTCCGCATCCCATCTCGAACCTGACCGGTGCCTTGGTGGTGGTCTGTGTCGGGTCGGGCGCGGTGATCAGCGTCATGCCCTTTCTATTTGACGCGAAGGCGGCGCTGCGGAGCGAGGAGCTGGACACGCTGGCGATCACGGCGAGTCAGTTCAAGGATGTGAACCGTGTGGTGGACAAGATCACCGCGGCGACGGCCCAATGGATGACCGTCCAGGAGCATTCCGAACGGGCTGTCGAGGCGGCGCAGTCGGTTTCGAAGGAAATGATCGGGGAGGCGAAGCGTTTTTCCGAGTTCATGGCGCAATCCAACGATCGCGAGAAGGCGGCGCTGCGGCTGGAGTCGGACAAACTGAAACGATCGGAGGGGGAATGGCTTCAGGTGGTGGTGCTGATGCTCGATCATACCTTTGCGCTTTATCAGGCGGCCGTGCGTTCCGGGCAGGAGAATGTGGCCAATCAGCTGACCCAGTTTCAAAACGTGTGTCGCGACACGGCTCGGCGGATGGGATTGGTGGCGATGCTGGCGGAGCCCGACGGAGCGTTCGACACTGAGCGTCACCAATGGGCGAACGGCGAAGGCGAGCCGCCGGTGGGATCCGTGGTGCGGCAGACGGTGGCCGTGGGGTATTCGTTTCAGGGTCGGTTGATCCGCAAAATTATCGTGGAATTGGACACCGACGCCGCCTCGTTTGGGGGCGGGACCTCCGGTTCGATCGGTCAAACGACCGAAGCGGAATCCGGGCCGGGTCCGTCGGATGAGTTGCCGCTCGCCTGAAGCTCCAGCGGATTCTTCAGATCCGCGATGTGGCGCATGATTTCGTCCGCCACCTCCTGATAGATCTCCTTCGTCCGGGCTTTCGAGCAGGTCTTCGCCTCCGCGCGCAGGTTCGTGAAATCGAGGGGATTCCCGAAACAGACAACGACGCGGCGAGGGCGGGGGAAAAGCTGCCGGCGATTCCAAGCCTCGTAAGAGCCGAACACCCGTACGGGCACGACGGGCGCGTCGGATTTGATCACGGTGAGACCGATACCGGAACGGGCCTTTTGCAGGCGGCCGTCGATGGATCGGGTTCCTTCCGGGAACAAGATGATTCCGCCGCCTTTGAAGAGCCGGTCCAAGATCATCTTCAAGCCCTTGGCTCCCTGACCGTCTCGATCCACCGGAACAGTGTTGAGTGCCCGCAGGTAGGCACCGAACAGCGGGAAGCGGAAGAGCGATTCCCGGGCGAGGTAGTTGATCGTGCGGGTGACGGCCGTGCCGACCATCGGCGGATCAAGGAAGCTGGTGTGATTGGCTGCGAGAATGACCGGGCCGGTGGGAGGGACGCGTTCCTCGTCGAAAACCCGCCACCGAAAGTAGATGCGGAAGGCGACTCGGCAGATGAGCCAGGTGGTGCGGTAGATGAAGGGCATCGGCCGTGGTTCCGGCGGAGAATCAGTCGGCCTTGCCGTCCACGCGGTTCATTTCCCCGATGATGAAGTCGCAGACCTCGTCGACGGTCATGTTCGAGTTGTCGATCGGTATGGCACCCAATGGAATCATCAATGGAGCCGCCTTTCTTTGGCTGTCGCGCTCGTCGCGGGCCGCGAGATTTTCATTCACGCCCTCCGCTTCGCGTCGTTGCGATCGGACCGACAGCGTGGCGTCCAGATAGAATTTGTAATCCGTTTCCGGGAAGATATTGGAACCGATGTCGCGTCCTTCCATCACCAGATTGCCGAAGCGGATGCAGTCGCGTTGGGTTTTCTTCATCCAGTCCCGGACCTTCGGTGCGGCGGCGACGTGGGGCACGGCCGCGCTGGTTTCCTCGGTGCGTATCTCCTTCTCCGGAAAGTAGCCGTCTACCAGGAGGCGGACCTCGTTCTCAACACAGGTGAGGCGCGTCTTCCACTTGCGGCAGGCGGCCGAAACCTTTTTCTCGTCATGGATATCGACGCCGCTTTTCACGCAGAACCAGGCGAGGGTGCGATACATGGCACCGGTGTCGACGTAGACAAACTCAATGCGCTTGGCCAGAGCCTTGGAGGTGGTGCTCTTGCCGCTGGCGCTGGTTCCGTCGATGGCGATTACTTTTGGATTTTCCAATGTGTGTTTGAAGCTGCCGGGGGATGGGGCCGGCAAATGGGTGAAGTGTCAGGCGGCAAACAGATCCGATGGCGCGAGTGCTTCGCCGGTGAGTCCGTGAAGAATCTCGACCCCGAGACCGCGCGGGGGCGCGGCGGCGAGTTTTTGGAAAAAGTTGGGGAATGTCTTTTTCACGCAGGCGGGATTTTTGATTCGGACACCCGGGGTTATCAAGCCGAGAACGGCGAAACACATGGCCATTCGGTGATCGTGATAGGTTTCAATCTCCGCGCCATGCAGGGCCGGGGACGGCTCGATGATCAGCGAATCGCCGGATTCCACCACGATTGCGCCGCATCGGGTCAACTCGGTTCGCAGCGCGGCGACCCTTTCGCATTCCTGAACGCGCAGACGACCCAGTTCGCGGTAGGTGACAGCACGATCGTTCAGCGGGGCGATGGCGATCGCGGTCATGATGCTGTCGCCGAGATCGGTTTCCCGGGAAAGGTCGGCCAACGCGCCACTGTTTAGCGGCAGCAGATCGGGAAAACGCGCGTCCACCTGCCAGCCGCTGCTCGGCCAATGGTTGACGTGTATTGAACGGGAGTCGTTCCACGCGTGCTTTTGAACCCATTGGGCAGCTTGAAAATAACTGCCACCCGAGGCGTCGGGTTCGATTTGAAATGTTCCGCCGTTGCGCGGAAAGGAGGTGATCAAACGGCGGGTCATCTCGACGTAGGGCGCGTTGTCCTCGCTTTCCCCGTCTATCCCGACCGACCAACCGCCGCGCGTTGAGCAAAGCAGCAGCGCCGAGGCGAATTGTGAGCTTGCCGTGATGTCGACGTTGCAGGCGGCCTGCTTGGAACCCGCGCCGGTCACCGTGGCGGGCAGGCGGTCGTCGGGCGAATCGATCTGATATCCGAGAGAGCGAAGCGCGTGAATCAGCGCGGACTGGGGGCGTTCGTGCATGCGGGGCACGCCGGAAAGGCGATAGCAGCCGGAGCCGAGGCATACCAGAGCGGTCAGGAAGCGTGCCGCCGTGCCGGCGTTGCCGACGAAGAGTTCGAGCGGCGCAGTCGCCGTGCCGCCGGGGGGGACGAGACCGTTCCTGCCGGTGACCGTGATCGTGCGATTGCAGCTTTCGTCCGGGTCTTCGGCGATTTCGACATCGAAACCGAGTCGGCGCAGACATTCGACCATGACTTGCGTGTCTTCACTCCACAAAGCGCCTTCCAGCCGGGTGGTGCCGTTCGACAGCGCCGCGAGGATGAGAGCGCGGTTGGTGATGCTTTTGGATCCCGGCACCGTGATGGCGGCGGAAACCGTTGATTTGAGCGGGAGAATCTCGATTATTTCGGGCAGGGCCATGCTCTGGAACTGAAAACGGGCCGGGAGGGTTTCGTTTGCCACGGCTCGCGTCAAACGAATTACCGGGTTTCCCCATGTCCCCCAAGGGGAATCCCTGATGCGGTATGGGTGCGACTGGCATTGCCGATGCTAAATCTCATGTTGCATGAAGATTTTTGGACAATTCATCGATTGGATCACCCCGATCCTGGCTTTCGGGGTTTTTGTGATGTCGGAAGGCGTGGTTGTTTACTACCTGCTCAAGGTGTTTGGTGCCTTCAAGTGAGCCGGATCGGGGAGTCATGCATGAACACCGTCGGTGAGCTTGTCGAAGATGTTCATTCCTGATTCCAGGTCCGTGTTGTTACGCCCGCCGAAAATCTGCATCCTCACGCGATGGCGGATGACGTCGCACTCTTGAATCCCGGCACGCTCTATCTGGTCGCGACACCGATCGGAAATCTGGAAGATATCACCTACCGGGCGCTGCGTGTGATGCGGGAGTGTGATGTGATCGCGGCGGAGGACACCCGCCACACCGGGCGACTGCTTTCCCATTTCGAGATTCGCAAGCCGTTGTTGAGTTGTTTTCAGCACAACGAGGCACGGCGATCGGCGGAGATTGTTGAGCGGCTGCAGCGGGGGCAGACCGTTGCCTTGGTGAGCGACGCGGGCAGCCCCGGTATCAGCGATCCGGGCGAGCGGGTTGTTCGGGAGGTCGTTGCCGCGGGATTGCGGGTTGAGCCGATTCCGGGAGCGTGCGCGATGGTGGCCGGCCTGACCGCCAGCGGGCTGCCCAGCGGTGAGTTTCATTTTGTCGGATTCCTGCCCCAAAAAGGGGCGCAGCGCCGGCGGCGTTTGGAATCGCTGCGGCCCGTTCCGGGGACCTGGGTGTTTTACGAGTCGCCTTATCGGATCGAGAAGCTTTTGACGGACCTGTCGGAAATCTATCCGGCGGCGGAGGTGGTCGTGGGGCGGGAACTGACGAAAAAATTTGAGGAATTTCTTCGCGGCAGACCTGGGGAAATCTTGGCGGCAACGAAAGGGCGGAGCCTGAAGGGGGAATTCGTGGTGGTGGTGAAGGCAAACGCCGGGGACTCGCCGGGCGAGGTTTGAGGCGATAGCTTTTGGAATGAATTGTTCACGACGAAGATTCTTGGCAGGCATTGGAACGGCCTCGGCATGTCTTCCTTTGCGGGTGGCGAGCCGAGATGCCGTGACCGAGCCGAAGCCGTCCCCGATCGCCTTTTTTGAGAAACCGTTCCAGAAAGTCGCGGCGGGCGAAATGGCTCGGATCCTTGCCGGGATCGGATTCGACGGTGTTGAAGCGACGGTGCGCCCGGGAGGACGTATTGAGCCTGCGCGTGTGGAGGAGTTGCTGCCTGCTCTTGTGGAAGAACTGCGTGCCTCCGGGCTGACGATTCCTGTGTTGGCGACGGAAATCGGGCGGGTTGACGAGCCGCATGCCGAAGCGACGTTGCGGGTGGCTTCCAAGTTGGGGCTCAGAACGTATCGCTTGGGCGGCGAATCGTATGACCTGAAAAAGCCCTTGATTCCCCAACTCAATGAATTGCGGAGTCGTTGGAAGGAATTGGCCGCCCTGAACGCCGAGCTCGGATTGACCGCTGTCTATCAGAATCACGCGGGAGGCAATCGCGTAGGTGCGGCCGTATGGGATTTGCATGAGGCTTTGGAAGGCATCGACCCGGATGCGATTGGTGTCGCCTACGATATTCGGCACGCGATGGTGGAGGGGATGTCCGCCTGGCCGATTGGGTTCGAACTGCTCAAGCCCAGGATTCGCGTGGTTTACGTGAAAGATTTTCGGTTCGACGGCGCGCGCGCCAAAAATGTGCCGATGGGTGAGGGTGTTGTCGGCAAGGCGTTCTATCAGCGGCTGGCGGCAAGCGGGTTGAGGGTGCCCGTGTCACTCCATTGTCCGCATCTGCCCGGCTTGAATTCTGAAAACCAGGCCGATGTCACGAATGCGGTTCGAACGGATCTTGCGGTGCTCAAGGGCTTTCTCAAGCAGGCGTGATTTGATCGGCGAGCTCTTCCGCCGGATAGGTCCAGATCTCGGCCAGGGTTGGATGGTAGTGGGGGATCGCCGCGAATTGATGCACGGTCATGTTGGCGGCCATGGCGACGATGATTTCATGAATCAATTCGCCTCCCACCGGGCCGACGCATGATCCGCCGAGAATTTTCCCGTCGGCCGGGGCGGCCAGGAGTTTCACAAAGCCGTGCTTCGCGTACATGATGATGGATTTGCCATGGTCGTTGAAGGGATGGCTGGCGGCGAGGAACGGTATCCCTTGTCGCACGGCTTCCTTCTCCGTGAGCCCGACGCTCGCCACCTGTGGATCCGTGAACACGATCGATGAGATCAGGCGGTAGTCCATCGAAGTCGTCGGTGTACCATTGGTGATATTCTTGGCGGCGGTTTCGCCCTGTTGAATGGCGATGTGCACGATTTCGTGTGGGCCGCAGCAGTCGCCGGCGGCGTAGATGTGCGGGGCGGAGGTCTGCTGGTGCTTGTTTGTTGCGATTCGCCCGTTCGGAAGTCGATCAACGCCGGCGCGCTCCAGATCCATGCCATCGGTGTTGGGCGATCGCCCCAAGGCGAAAAGAATCTCCTCCGCTGTGACGGTCTTGGCGACTCCCTCATGTTCAAATGAAACCATTTTGCCGTCGGAGGACTTGGAAAAATTCGTGAGTGTTGTGGACGTGAACACTTCAATCCCCTCCTCGCCGAGGGATGATTCGAGCTCGCGGGCGGCGTCGGCATCGAAATCCTTGAGGATCTGGCCGCTGCGCTGAATCAAGGTGGTGTGGACATCAAAGCGGGCAAGGAATTGGGCGAATTCCACCGCGATTGCGCCCCCTCCGAGCACGACCATCGATTTCGGGAGGCGATCCGAATCCAAAAGGGAATCACTGGTCAAGTAGCCGACCTCGTTCAACGAAGCCATCGGAGCCGGGCTGATCTTTGATCCGGTGGCGATGACGAATGACCTGGCTGACAAGGTGTCACCTGTGCCGAGTTGCACGGTGTGGGAGTCCAGAAATTTGGCGGAAGTTCGGAAAAATTCGAAGCGACCGTCGGAAAGCTGCTCGCGACGGTAGGAGGCGAAGTCCTCGATCATTGCGCGTTTTCTGGTGATGACGGATGTGAAGTCGAAGGCGGCGGGATTTGGAGTCATGCCCCAAACATGGGAAGTGCGGGCGAGATGCCTGACCTCGGCCGCGTAGAGCAACGCCTTCGTTGGCATGCAACCGCGAAGAATGCAAAGACCGCCCACCTGCTCGCCGCCCTCGATCACGGCCGTGCGGAGATTGCCGGCGGCACAGGTGCGTGCAGCCGCGTAGCCGGCGCTGCCGCCACCGATGACAGCGACATCAAAACTCATGCTCTTGTCGGACATGGCGGGATACTTGCGGTACGAGCGCGGACCCGCAATGGCGGCGTAAAAAAAGAGCCGGGCAATGACGCCCGGCTCTGTGAAGCAGGGGTGTGTTATTGATCGGCCTTGATGCGCATCTTCATCGCGTGCATCTGATCGGTGATCGATTGCGAGAGGACGGCCAAGGCG
>JADHOF010000167.1 GCA_016779125.1 Verrucomicrobiia bacterium
CGGCACCCATGCGCTTCAGGTGTGCGGCCAGGTGGGCATGCGCGTGCCGCTCTATTCCTGCGCCCCGGGCAAGGCGATCCTGGCGCATTGGGGCGAGGCGCGGTTGAAGGAATGGTTTCGCGGGCGTTCGTTGAAGCGGTTCACCGAGACCACGCTGAGTCGGCGCAAGGATCTGGAGGCGGAGCTGGATGGCATTCTCGCGCGGGGGTTCGCGACGGATCGCGCGGAGGGGATCGAGGGGATTCACTGCGTCGCGGCCCCGGTGTTCGACGAGTATCGCCAGCCCTTGGCCGCGGTCACGGTCATGGCGCCCATCGCGCGCTTTCCGGAAGACCGCTTTGAGGAATTGGGCGTGCTTTGTCGCGCGGCCGCCGGCGAGATCGAGAACCGCCTGAACCGTTGAATGAAGACGCAACATCCATACCGCATGCTGTTGTTGCTCGGGTCGGCCTTCGTGCTGACCGAGGCGGCGGCGAGTCTGTCCTCCGAGCAGGCCGAGTTCTTCGAGAAACGCATCCGGCCGGTGCTGGCGCAGGAATGCTATGAATGCCATTCGGCGGCGACCAAGGCGAAGGGCGGCTTGCTGCTGGACTCGCGTCCGGGTTGGCAAAAGGGCGGCGACTCCGGGGCGGCGATCCTTCCAGGAAAGCCGGACGCAAGCCTGCTGCTGCAATCCATCGCCCACGAGCACGAGGACCTGAAGATGCCGAAGGCCGGTGCCAAGCTGGACGCCGCGGTGCTGACGGATTTCAGGAAATGGATCGCCGAAGGTGCGGTCGATCCCCGCGACCAACCGCCAAGCGCGGCGCAGGTGGCGGCTGACACGAGCTGGGAAGCCATCGCCGACCGCCGAGCGCAGTGGTGGAGCTTTCAGCCAGTGGAGAATCCGGCGGTGCCGGTCAGTGCCCGCGTGAGTCATCCGGTGGACCGGTTCTTGGAAAAGGAGAGACAGGAAGCTGGCCAGGCGGTGTCCGGCTTGGCGGATCGCTGGACGGTGCTGCGCCGCCTGCACGCGGTGCTCACAGGCTTGCCAGCCTCGCTGGAAGAGCAGGCGGCGTTTGATCGCGATTGGGAAACGCTGGGCCGCGAAAAGGCGATCGCGAACCAAGTCGATTCGCTGCTGGAATCGCCCCACTTCGGCGAGCGCTGGGCGCAGCACTGGCTCGACTGGTTCCGCTACACCGAGGGTCACGGAGGCCAAGGGGATCCGACGAATGAGAACGCGACGGAGTTTCGCGACTACATGATCCGTGCCCTGAACGCGAACGTGCCCTACGACCAGCTCATCCGCGAGCACCTCGCGGGAGATCTGCTCGAGAATCCCCGGCTCGATCCGACCGGTATGGTCAACGAATCGATCATCGGGCTGGCGCAGTATCGCTTCGTCGAGCACGGCTTTTTTCCGGTCGACGCGCTCGACGAGCTGGTCAAGTTCACCGACAACCAGATCGACGTGGTGACCAAGGCGACGATGGGGCTGACGGTCTCCTGCGCGCGATGTCACGATCACAAATTCGATGCCATTAGCCACCGCGACTACCACGCGCTCTTCGGCATCTTCGCCAGTTCGCGACCGGCGCGGCGACCGCTGTTGGCTCCACAGGTGATTGACTCGCGGCGGGTTCGTTTGAAACAACAGCAGGCGGACCTGGCGGAGGCGCTGAAGGTGCACTGGCTGGCGAGGAGCACGCCGGAGGTGATTCGGGAGCGGTTGGATGCGTTCAGTGGACTTCACGCAGAGATCGAGAAGAATCCGAAGAGACCCGTGGAGACCCTGGGCGGACAGGAACCCATTCCGAACGATCTGCTGGTCGAGCCGGGCGATGCGTTGGAGCCATGGATTCGGTGGACGGAGGACTCGGGAATGTCCGCTCAATGGAAGGCGTGGCCTGCGCAGTTGGCGAAGCGATCCGAACAAGCGTTGGCGCACAATGCCTCAATCACGGTGGCAAGGCACGACTTCCGCAAGGGGCTGCCGGATGGCTGGCGAGTGACCGATGGCACGGTGGAGGCCGTCGCTGCCGGGGCGCTGGGTTTGGCGACCGACAAGGACGGTGTGGTGAGGAGCATCCTGCCCTCGGGGGTGATTTCGCATGGCGCGACGGCGTATGAGCAGGCGGCACTTTTCAGTGACGATGTGCAAATCGATTTCGGAGCGATGGCAGCGCTTTGGTCCGGCGGTGGTTGGGCGCAACTTCGTCTGGTGCCGGAGAATTTTCCCCGCCCGGGCGGCATCTACAAGCAGGCGGACGCGCGCCAGAACGGCGAGACGAGCTGGTTCAGTGAGGAGACGGATTTCTGGGATGGGCACCGGGCCTACTTCCATGTGCAGACTCGTGGCACGGCTCCGCAACCACCTCGGGGTCCGCGTGGGGCGGATGGCAAACCGATGTCCACGGCGGCGGAGCCCCATGGCTCGTGGTTCCATGTTCGTGAGGTGCGGCAGCTTCGAGGGGAGACCGATCGTATCCAGCCGACCGAGTTTGCGGCGACGTCGTTTCTAGGGGCAGGCGAGGCTCAGCCCACGGATCGGGAGGGGCTGGCTCTGCGCTATGCGGAGGCGATTCGGGAAGTCGTGATGCGTTGGCGGACTTCGGCGTTCAGCGACGAAGATGCTTTGTTTCTGAGTGAGGGCTTGCGGACGGGGCTGCTGGATCGGCAGCTGGATCAGGTGAGCGAGGAGGTCCAGGCGGCACTGAGGGCGTTGCGGAAAACCGAGGCGGAGTTTGCGGCGCTGGCGCGAAAGGCGACGCCCGCCGTGGTCGAGTCGTCGGGCTTTGATCAGCCTTTCTACGAACGGGGAAATCATCTGACGCCCGGTGAACCGGTTCCGCGCGGTTTTCTTGCGGCCCTCGGTGCGGAGACCTTTGATCTCGCTGAGGAAACGGGACGGCTCCAGCTCGCGAAGGAAATCACCTCGGATGACAATCCGTTCTTTTCCCGCATCATCGCCAACCGCTTGTGGAATCACGTCTTTGGAAAAGGCCTCGTCACCACGGTGGACAACTTCGGGCGAACCGGAAAGCAGCCAACGAATCCCGAGTTGCTTGATCACCTTGCGTCGCGGATGAAGGAAACGAACTACGACCTCAAAGAAGCGATCCGCTACCTCGTGACGACGGAGCTTTTCCAGTTGTCCAGCGAGCCGACCTCGATAGCGAAGTCGCAGGATCCCGACAACCGCCTCTGGACCCACGCGCTTGTGCGGCGGCTCGATGCCGAAGGCGTGCGCGATCAGCTGCTCTCCGTTTCAGGTCAGCTCGACCTGAAGCTTTACGGGCCGTCCGTTGTCCCGAACACCGCCGTTGCCAAAGACATCCGACGCGGGGTTTACATCGCGAGAAAACGCAAAGGCCGGGATGCCTTTCTCGACACCTTTGACATGCCGTTGCCGGTGACCACTCGCGGCCAGCGTGATGTCACCACGACCCCGTCGCAGGCGATCACGATGCTAAACGCGCCCTTCGTCCGCTACCAGGCGAAGACCTGGGCGGAAGAGCACGGCGGTCAACCGACCGGCGAGAGCCTGCGCCAACTCGTCCGTCATGCCTTCACGCGCCCGCCCGAACCGGAGGAGTTGCGGACCCTGACCGAATTCCACCGCGCCAACGGCGGCGGCGTCCCCGGCCTCACCGAGATCGCCCATCTGGTCTTCAACATGAAGGAGTTTCTTTACGTGCCATGATCGCCCTCACCCGCCAGGCGAAGCGCTTCCATCCGGAGATCGGCGCTCAAATGAAAGCCCGCCTGATCGAGGGCGTCGATCAACGGAAGCAAAAGGCTGATCCTGCCCGCCGCCTTTGCCTTGAGCAGCAAGCCAACGGTGCCTGTGACCGTGAGACCCAGTTGGCGGGCGGCGATCCGCGCCTTCCGGTCGTCGAGCAGAATGCGGGAGTTCTTTTCGGAGGCGAGGGCGATGGCCGATGCTTCACCTGCATCGACGGTCAGTTCGAGAGAGCGGACGAGTGCTCGGTTGGGGGCGGATTGCACGCTCATCCAAGGCTGGAGACGGCCAAACTCGGCGGCCACCTCGGGCGTCACCCAGACCGGATCACACAGAAAGGGAATGAGGTCCAGTTGACCGATGCGATCCAGCCCGATCAGCACCGTCGCGTCGAGAACGATGGGCGCCTTCACCATGCCGTCTCATCAGCGAGTTCCCCAGGCTCGGAGTTGAGGACGGGCACGCCCAGCCGGCTCAATTCGTCGATAAATGCCGCGCGAGAATGTCCGCAAAGTCGTGCCGCTTGGCCAAGGGAAAGCCGCCCTGTCTCGAAGAGCTTTACCGCCAGCAGCAGGGTTGCCTCGTCCCGGCTGACGAAAGGCGGCAGCGGTAGTTCCAACAAGTGGCTGCTCATGGGGCCAATGTAGTCTGAATCCACCGATCCGCGAACCAATTATGAACCGACGAACCTTCCTCCGCTCCAGCTCCCTCGGCTTCGGCATGCTCGGCCTGCAATCGCTCGCCCGGGCCGGACGCGTGCCGATGACGCACCATGCGCCGAGGGCGAAGAACGTGATTCTCGTTTACCTGTCAGGCGGGCTTTCCCAGGTCGATTCCTTCGATCCGAAGCCGATGCTCGACAAGATGGCGGGGAAACCGATGCCCATCCCGGTGAAGGGCACCATGTTCGACAACGTCGGCACCATCATGCCGTCACCGTGGGAGTTCAAACCACGCGGCCAGAGCGGTCTGCCGGTGAGCGAACTTTTCCCGCACATCGCCACCATGGCCGACGACCTCTGCGTGGTGCGCTCTATGACCAGCAAGGCCAGCGAGCACGCGCAGGGGAACTTCTTCTTCCACAGCGGCTTCTCGTTCCAAGGCCACCCGAGCGCCGGGTCCTGGATGTCCTACGGACTCGGCAGCGAGGCGACCAACCTGCCCGCCTACGTCGTCTTGCGCAGTGGCGGCGCGACCGACCCCATCGGCGGAGCGAGCATGTATGGGAACGGATTCCTCCCTGCCCAGCACCAGGCTTCGTTCCTGAAAGTCGACGGCGATCCGCCTCTGCCCAACCTCAAACCCGGCGAATCGGCCGCGAAACAGCGTGCCAAGATCGCGGCGATGGCGAAGCTCGACCGCCGGTTCAACGACTCGCTCGGCGGTTTCGATCCCGTCGAAGCGGCGATTCAGCACTACGAGACCGCCTTCCGCATGCAGGCCTCCGTTCCAGAAGCCTGCGATCTGCGGGGCGAGACGGAGCTGACGAAGCGTCTGTATGGTCTGGAGCACACCAACGAAACCACGCGCCTCTTCGGCCAGCAGTGCCTCGTCGCGCGGCGACTCGTGGAGCGCGGCGTGCGCTTCGTCGAACTGTCCTGCCTCCAGAGTTCCGGCAAGTTCGCGCCGCCGATCAATCCCTGGGATCAGCACGCGAATCTCGAAAAGGGTCACGCCGACATGGCGCAGCAGGTGGATCAGCCCGTGGCCGCGTTGTTGAAGGATCTGAAGGGGAGGGGACTGCTCGAAGAAACCATCGTCATCTTCAGCGGCGAGTTCGGCCGCACCTCCTTTGCCCAAGGCAGCAACGGGCGCGATCACGATCCCTACGGCTTCAGCCTCTGGGTGGCGGGCGGCGGATTCAAGGGCGGCCACATCCACGGCACCACCGACGACTTCGGCTATCAGGTCGTGCAGGACGAAGTGAACGTCTATTCCCTCTGGGCCACCATCCAGCACCAGCTCGGCCTCGAGCACGAAAACGTCACCTACCACTTCGCCGGCCGCGACTACCGCCTCAGCGATGTCGAGGGGCACGTCGTGAAGGACCTCATCTCCTGACAAACATGGAGTCCCCCGCAATCCCAATCCTCTGTCCCATCCGATGCCCTCAAAAAAGACCGCCCGACCACAGCTCGCCGAGGAAATCCTCCACACTCAGGATTTCGATGCCGTCGCTGGTGGTGCGGCTTTTTGGCTCGCGGCTGACCACGACCCTGCGCCCGACGCCGGGATGCTCCAGCGCGAGTTCACGCAGGCCCTTCAGATGGTGTGTCTGCACCGAAGCGGACGACTTGCACTCGATCGCGCACTCCAGGTCGTTGATGACAAAGTCCACCTCCACCCCTGTGCTCAGCCGCCAAAAGCTGAAATCGGCGAAGCGCTCCCGATAGCTGTTGTAGCAGCGCAACTCATGGAAGACCCAGTTTTCAAACGCCTTCCCAAACAGCTCCCCGCCCGGCTCCAGTGTGCCCCGTTTTGCGAGGAAATTCACCACGCCCACGTCATGAAAGTAGAACTTTTCCGCCAGCGAAAGCCGCCGCTTCGGGCGCTTGCGATAGGGAGGCAGCATCCGTGCCAGCAACGTGTCGGACAAGATCTCAAAGTAGCCTCGAACCGTCTCCCGGGACACCCCCAGTTCGCGTCCCAGGTTGGTGAAGTTCACCTGCTCCGTGTCCGTGAGCGCTGCCGCATTCAGGAATTCCGAAAACGGCGGCAGATGCCGGACGAGGCCCTCCGCCATGACTTCTTCTTTCAAATAGTCCGCCACGTAGGCGTTGAGCAGCGGACGCGGACGATCCGCCACATGGATGCGCGGCAGCGTGCCGTGATTCAACATCCGCACCAGATCAAAGTCCGCGCCGAGTTCCCGGGCCGAAAGCCCGAAGAGCTCCCTCCGCAGGGCTCGTCCCCCGAGCAGGTTGCCGTGGCCGCGCTTCAACTTCCGCGCGCTCGCCCCACACAGCGCGAAGTGAATCCCCCGGTTCTCATGCAGCCAATGCGCCTCGTCGAGCAGCGCCGGGACCTTCTGCACCTCGTCCACGACCACGAAGCGGGCGTCGCTCCGGGCCAACTCCTCGCGCAGCAGTTCCGGCCGCGTCCCGTATCGCCGGAATTCGTCTGCCTTCAGGAGATCGATCCAGACCGCTTCAGGATAGCGCTCCCGCAGCAGCGTCGTCTTGCCCGACTGCCTCGGTCCCCACAGGAAGAAGGTCTCCGTGCCCGGTTCAGGAAGTTCCAACGCTCTGCTGTAATTCGGCATGACTAATTGCAAATTGCATGAAAAACACAATCCATCAACGCCATTTGCAAAGTCGCTTCATCCTTGTCTCGTCAGCACAAAGACCAGGCCCTCCACGGCGCTAGGCCTCAGAGCGTGAGGCTTATTGAGGAGACACTGGAAACACCATGACGGATTATCAAAAAAACGTCCGCCTTATCACCATCGCCCCCGGCATGGTCGGCACCGAGTTGATCGAAGGCTCCACTGACGAAGCCGCGAAAGCCGGTTGGCTGGCCTAAGCCGAGCAGATCGGCAGACCACTCGTGCCTGAAGACATCGCCGAGGCCATCCTCTACGCCTGCCAGGCACCCCAACGCGTCTGCGTGCGCGCGATTGTCATCTGTCCGACGAAGCAGGAGCCGTGACGGTGAAGGGGCATGCCCATGACACGAAAACCCGCAGCCTTGGCCCCTGCTTTGCGATGCCGGCGGGCTTCGCCCCGGCGATTGAATAGTTGCCCGACTTCCACGTCAGTGGTAAGACCTCTAACCATGACAACGGCTGCTTTACGACCCATCCGACGTTCGGCCTCACTGGTCGAGGAGGTGTGCGCCCGGCTCTCGCGCCTGATCCGGAGCGACCTGCCAAACGGTGACGGCTGGCTGCCGCCGGAGCGCGCGTTGGCGGAAAGGCTCGGCGTGAGCCGGCCTGTCGTGCGCGAGGCGACCAAGCGGCTGGAGTCCCAGGGACTGGTCGAGATTCGGCACGGCATCGGCATCCGGGCGGTGGACAAGCTGCACAAACCGCTCAACGGCTCGCTGGAACTGCTGATCCCGGATGAGGAGGAGCGGCTGCGGCAGTTGAACCAAACCCGCATGGCGCTCGAACCGGAGGCGGCGCGCATGGCGGCCGTTTTGGCCACCAAGGAACAGTTGGCGGCGATTCAGGCCACGCATGAGGAACTGGTGGCCGCGCCGGACGCGCAGACCGCGATTGACGCGGACATGGCGTTTCACCGCGCGGTCGCCGAAGCGAGCGGGAACCTGATGTTTCGTTTGATTCTGGATTCACTGGCGGACATCGGACTGGCCAGCCGCCGCCGGACGATCGGTCGCATCGGCAAGGAGACGGCCGTCGAGCATCACTCAAAGATCATCCGGGCCATTGAACGTGGCCAACCGGCGGCGGCCGAGAAAGCCATGCGCTTTCACATCGCCGAGGCCAGGAAGGACATGCGGTTGTCATGAGACACGCGTTGCCCCTTTTCATCCTCCCCTTCGCGACGGCCGTTGCGGCCGCCGAAGACTTTCGTTTCTTCGAGCAGGAGGTGCGGCCGCTGTTGATCGAGCATTGCCACTCGTGCCACTCGGTCGCGGAGAAGGTGAAAGGCGGCCTGGCGCTCGACTCGAAGGCGGGTTGGCAACGGGGCGGGGACGCGGGCCCGGCGATCGTTCCGGGCCGACCGGAGGCGAGTCTCCTGATGAAGGCCGTGAGCTATACCGACCGCGACATCGAAATGCCGCCCAAAGGCCGGTTGCCCGAGTCGAAGATCAACATCCTGCGCCAATGGATCGCCATGGGCGCGCCCGATCCCCGGACGGAACCCGTTGCCGTTCAAGCGGAGAAGTCTTCCGCCATTGCGGGAAAGGACCTGTGGTCGCTCCAGCCGTTGAAGAAGGTCAAGCCGCCCGAGGTTCCCGACGCCGATTGGTCCGGCGGTGCGATCGACCGGTTTGTGAAGGCGCGGCTGGACGAGGCGGGTCTGCCTCCGGCCGGGGAGGCGGAGCCGGCCGTGTTGTTGCGTCGGCTTCATCTCGATCTGATCGGGTTGCCGCCGACGCCCGCGGATGTGGACGCCTTTCAAGCGGACGCGGCGACCAACCGGGTTGCCAAGGTCGTCGATCGTCTGCTGGGCGACGAGGGCTTCGGGGATCGCTGGGCGCGGCATTGGCTGGACCTGACGGCCTACGCGGACACCATCGGGGTTGGCCGCTCCATTCCGGCGACGGACGCCTGGCGCTATCGCGACTATGTCATCGCGGCGTTCAACGCGGACAAGCCCTTCGACGAGTTCATCCGGCAGCAGCTTTCCGGCGACATCAAGATCCCGTCCGCGCCGGGGGTGCCGGAGGGTCCGGACCCGACGGCGGAAAGCATCATCGCCACCGGTTTTCTGGCGCTCGGTCCGTGGGAACTGGTGAGCGGCGACAAGCAGCAGTTGCGGATGGACGTGGTGGACCGCCAGATCAACCGGGTGGGAAAGGCCTTGCTGGGAATGACACTCGAGTGCGCCCGCTGTCACGACCACAAGTTTGATCCCGTTTCGCAGCAGGACTACTACGCCCTGGCCGGCATCTTTCGCAGCACGGTCACCTTGAACGGACGGATCAACGGCGTCTTCAGTGACATCAACAAGACGCAGCTTCCCGAGTCCCCCGACGAACTGATCGCCCGGGCGGAGCGCGCCAGGCAACACGCCGAGGAGTTGGCCGCGGCCCGCCGCGGGCAAAAGGTCGCCCAAAAGGAGGTGGCCGATCTGGCCCGGGAGATCGACAAGCAGAAGCAGTTGATTGCCGAACCCGCCACCGGGGACGACAAGCCGGGATCGGAGGAGAAGC